>NZ_VMLP01000012.1:0-75881 GCF_013276755.1 Streptococcus sp. 5004
TGTTTGACAAACACGCCAACCTCAAGTATAGGTTTGGGGATCGGCATTTTGGGGCGGAAGGTTATTATGTGAGTACGGTTGGACTCAATGAAGCCACAATTAAGAAATATATTCAAGATTAAAGAAATTATCCAGTGGATGATTTCTTCACGAGTATGAAAATTTGAGAACGAGTAAAGCATGATATAGCACTAGATAAATTGAGTGTAAAAGAATATGAGGATCCCTTTAGGGATAGTGGTAAGTAATACTAAAGCCTCTTTAAGAGGCAAGTGACGAGTCAAGAGCAATGAGGCTTGAACAAAGTGAAAGCCAGCGTCTTTAGGCGCTGGCTGGTAATTTGGGCTTATAGCCCTGGTACAAACCACCCGTTTGACGGGTGGTTATGATTGTGATTTTGATTCGGTTTCTGCCGACTCTGGGTGAAGTTCTTGGTAACTTGGTGCCTTGAAAAGGTCAGCACTGGTTTTACCTTGTCGTTGGCTAAAGAGACTGGTTGATTGACTACCTTTTTCCTGTTCAATCTTTTGTAAAACTGGCAAGGAATTGAGGTAAGAAATACTTTCAGTATCAACTTTTCCAAGATGATCTTTTTGGTAAAAACGTATCAAATCGCCAGTTTGAATCTGGTCACTGATTTTCAGCTGTTGACTGGCTGCCTGCCGAACGCTTTCCAGTTCAGTCTGAGTTTGTTCATCAAGATTACTGATTTCGAGACCACTTTCAGTATAGTAGGTTCGTCCGTCATAACTAGTGTATTTTGGTGTGACGAAGGAATTGGCAGTTCGAAAGGCAACGATTTCTTGATGGTCTGGTGATAGGAGATCTTGTCCAACTTGAAGGAAGGAATTGGACTCAATACCAAGGAGGTGTTCGAGAGTCGGTAAGATATCGATTTGCCCACCGTAGGTATTGATGATTTGCCCCTTTTCATAACCAGGCATGACCACCATAAAAGGCACTCGTTGCAACATGGCATTGTCGTAATTCGACCAGTTCTCAGAAGTCTTTCCAATCAAGGGTGCCAGCTCAGGATTGCGGGAGTTGGAAATACCATAATGGTCTCCGTAAATGACGATGATGGATTTTTCATAGAGGCCACTTTCTTTGAGATAGTCAAAGAAGGCCTTGATAGCGCTATCCAGATAGTTGGCTGTTTGGAAGTAGCCATTGATCGTTTCATCTTTGGTCTTAGCCAGTGGGAAACCAAGCTCATCGCCTGTCAGATTGCTAGCATAGGGATAGTGATTGGACACCGTGATATACTTAGTATAAAAAGGTTGCTGTAAATGCTCCAGATATTGGATAGAATCTTTCATCATGATTTTATCATTTAAACCATATTGGAAAGAATTGCTACTGTCTTGCTTGGTGAAGTAGGAAGCATCAAAGAAGTATTGGTAGCCCCATTGTTTGTAGGTCGTATTTCGATTCCAGAAGGTCCCGATATTGCCGTGAAAGATAGCACTTGATTGATAGCCGTTTTTTGATAGGATAAAAGGTGCGGCCTGCTGGGTATTGGTACCTCCGTAGTTGACCATGAAGGAACCTTGGTCAAGGCCAAATAAACCTGTCTCCAGCATGGTTTCTGCATCTGAGGTTTTACCAGCCTTGACTTGGTTAAAGATATTAGAAAAGGCTAGGGTTGATTGCGAATGGTAGAGTGAATTTAGGAAGGGAGTGACTTCATGCTCAGTTCCATCTATGTTGAGTTTATAGTCAAGCAGGAACTGTTGGAAACTCTCCAAGTGGAGATAAATCACATTTTTCCCTTTGGCCAGGCCAAAATAGTCTGGATTGGGCTTAGCCGAATGTTCTTGAATATAATCTGTAATAGGTTGAAGGTCAGTCTCAGAGGCCTTAGCCCGTTCTTTATTAGCGCTATAGGATTGGTTGGCACTATAGCCTAAAAAGGCTGGCAAACTAAGGGCACGAACAATATAATAATTAGAAAATCCTCGCGACAGGAGATCGGGACGCTCAATCTCTGCCAAGAAAAGATTAGCAGAAAAGAGCAGGGCTGAGAGAGCAGTGATAGCAACACTGGAGCGGAATTTGAAGGGTCTCCTATTCAGCGGGATGAATTTTTTATAGAAAAGGAAAGCCAGCAATGGGAAATCCATAAAATAGATGAAATCCCAAGGACGCAGTAACTCTAGTTCTGCAGTGCCGACAGACACCTTGCTGACCACTTTCATGGTATTAGCCGTGATAAAGTCGCTAAATTCTCGATAGTAAAAGACATTGGAATAAAGCCAAATGAATAAAAGGCTATAAATAGCTATACTCAGGCCATAAAAGATCTTGGTTGAGCGAGCATAGAGGGCTAGAGCCAGCAGGAGTAGTCCTAGAGGAAGGGGGTTGAAAAAGGCGATAAAGGCAAGGTAATTTCCCTGCAACTTGCCCAATTGAATATCTAAATTAAAGTCAACGGTATAGGCTAATAAGGTTTTGAGCCAATAGAGGATTAAAAGGGTTAGGACAAAACCCAGTCTGGTACCCATGGCTTTTTGGATTTTGTTAAAATTAATTCTCACACATTTACTTCCTAATTTTTTATTAGTATTAGTATACCATTTTTTAAAAGAAGAGTAAAAAAGCAAGGGTAGTTTCTTTTTTGAGAATTGGCTAAAAGTTTGATATAATAGTAGTTATGAATAGAATAAGAGTCAGCAAAAGGGTTGAAAAGAAGCTCGCTAAGGGGCTAGTTTTACTAGAAGCTAGTGATCTTGAGAATGTCAATCTCAAGGATCAGGAAGTAGAAGTCTATCGTCAAGAAGGCACCTTTCTTGGGACTGCCTACCTTTCTCAGCAAAACAAGGGCTTGGGCTGGTTTGTTAGTAAGGACAAGGTGGCCTTCAATCAAGCTTTCTTTGAAACGCTGTTTAGACAAGCTAAAGAAAAGAGAAGAGCCTACTATCAAGATGATTTGACAACTGCCTTTCGTCTCTTCAACCAAGAGGGAGATGGCTTTGGGGGTCTGACAGTGGACCTTTATGGCGACTATGCTGTCTTTTCTTGGTATAACTCTTATGTTTATCAGATTCGCAAGGTTATCTCAGAAGCTTTTAGACAGGTTTTTCCTGAGGTTTTAGGGACCTATGAGAAGATCCGTTTTAAGGGTTTGGACTATGAATCTGCCCATGTTTATGGTCAAGAAGCACCTGAATTTTTCACTGTTTTGGAAAATGGTGTCCTGTATCAAGTCTTTATGAATGATGGCTTGATGACAGGGATTTTCCTAGACCAGCATGAGGTTCGTGGGAGTTTGGTTGATGGTTTAGCTATGGATAAATCCTTGCTCAATATGTTTTCTTATACAGCTGCCTTTTCCGTGGCTGCGGCCATGGGAGGAGCAAGCCAGACAACTTCGGTTGACCTAGCCAAGCGTTCACGAGAATTGTCTCAAGCGCATTTTCAGGCAAATGGAATTAGTACAGACGACCACCGTTTTGTGGTTATGGATGTCTTTGAATATTTCAAATACGCTAAGAGAAAAGGCCTGACCTACGATGTGATTGTTCTAGATCCGCCTAGCTTCGCTCGGAACAAAAAACAAACATTCTCTGTGGCCAAGGATTATCACAAGTTGATTTCCCAGAGTCTGGAGATTTTAAATCCGGGAGGGATTATCATTGCCAGTACCAATGCTGCCAATGTTTCCCGTCAGAAATTTACAGAACAAATTGATAAAGGCTTTGCAGGAAGAAGTTACCAGATTTTAAATAAATACGGTCTTCCAGCAGATTTTGCCTATAATAAAAAAGATGAAAGTAGTAATTACCTCAAGGTGATTAGTATGAAGGTTAGTAAATGAAATTGATCGTTTCAGTAATGCCAAGAAGTTTAGAGGAGGCCCAGGCTCTGGATGCCACGAGGTACCTGGATGCCGACATCATTGAATGGCGTGCCGACTATCTGCCTAAAGAAGCGATTTTGCAGGTGGCTCCAGCTATTTTTGAAAAATTCGCAGGTCGTGAGTTGGTTTTCACGCTACGAACTCGCTCTGAGGGGGGAGAAATCGACCTTTCTCCAGAAGAATATATCCATCTAATCAAGGAAGTGGCGCAACTCTATCAACCAGACTATATTGATTTTGAGTACTACAGCTACAAGGATGTTTTTGAGGAGATGCTGGACTTCCCAAATCTTGTTTTGAGTTACCACAATTTCCAAGGAACACCTGAAAATATGATGGAAATCTTGTCAGAGTTGACGAGCTTAAATCCAAAACTTGTTAAGGTTGCGGTGATGGCTCACACGGAGCAGGATGTCTTAGACTTGATGAACTATACACGAGGCTTTAAAACCCTCAATCCTGAACAGGAATATGTGACCATTTCTATGGGAAAGGTGGGCAAGGTCTCTCGTATCACTGCGGATGTGACTGGTTCGAGTTGGTCTTTTGCCAGTCTGGATGAGGCTAGTGCCCCTGGTCAGATTTCTCTAGCCAACATGAAAAAAATCAGGGAGATTTTGGATGAAGCTTGATGGCTATACACGTTTAGCTGCCGTTGTTGCCAATCCTATTAAGCATTCTATTTCCCCCTTTATTCACAACAATGCCTTTGAGGCGACAGCTACCAATGGTGTTTATGTGGCTTGGGAGATTGAAACGAGTGACTTGGCAGAAACAGTGGCCAATATTCGTCGCTACCAGATGTTTGGCATCAACCTGTCCATGCCCTATAAAGAGCAAGTGATTCCTTATTTGGATGAACTGAGTGATGAAGCGCGCTTGATTGGTGCGGTCAATACGGTTGTCAATCATAATGGCAATTTAATTGGATATAATACAGATGGCAAGGGATTTTTTAAGAGCTTGCCTTCTTTTACAATTACAGGTAAGAATATGACCCTGCTGGGTGCAGGTGGTGCGGCCAAGTCCATTTTGGCACAAGCTATTTTGGACGGCGTCCGTCAGATTTCGGTCTTTGTTCGTTCCGTTTCTATGGAAAAAACAAGACCTTACCTAGACAAATTACAGGAGCAGACAGGCTTTAAAGTGGACTTGTATGCTTTAGAAGATATTTCTGAACTGCAATCAAGGATTGCTGAGTCGGAGTTGCTGGTTAATGCCACCAGTGTGGGCATGGATGGTAAATCATCCCCAGTTCCTGAAAGCATTGTCCTATCAGAAACTCTTTTAGTAGCAGATATCATTTACAAGCCTTTTGAAACGCCATTTTTGAAATGGGCTAGAAGTCAGGGCAATCCAGCCGTCAATGGTCTGGGGATGTTGCTCTATCAGGCTGCAGAAGCTTTTCAACTGTGGACAGGCAAGGAAATGCCGACAAAAGAAATTTGGCAGTCTTTAACAGAAAAATACCAATAAAGAAAAGGAGATTCTCCTATGAAAATCAGAATCGATATTCCTCATCATCCTTATGATATTCAGATTGAAAAAGGTTGTCTAGCTCAGGCTGGCCAATGGTTGCGAGAATTCTGGCAACCACAAAAGGTAGTCATTGTAACAGATAACCATGTAGCTTCTCTTTATGCAGAGAAGGTCAAGCTCAGCCTAGAAGATTCTGGTTTTCAGGTAGCTGTTTTTGACTTTTTAGAAGGTGAAGAAAGAAAGAATTTGACTACTGTTCAGAAAGTCTATGAATTCCTAGTTAAGCAGGGGTTGACTCGTAGCGATGGAATCGTGGCTCTTGGTGGTGGCGTTGTTGGGGATCTGGCTGGCTTTGTAGCCTCTACCTATATGCGGGGTATTCACTTTGTTCAGATTCCGACTAGTTTGACAGCCCAGGTTGATTCTTCTATCGGTGGAAAGACAGGCGTCAATACTCCATTTGCTAAGAATATGGTGGGCACCTTTGCTCAACCAGATGGGGTTCTGATTGATCCGCTTGTCCTTGAAACACTTGGAAAAAGAGAGTTGATTGAAGGGATGGGGGAGGTCATCAAGTATGGCTTGATTGAGGATCCAGAACTATGGACTCTATTGACGGAGCTAGATGGTACTGTAGAGAGCATTTTGGAGCATGCAGAGATCTTGATTGAACATTCTTGTCAGGTCAAGCGCAAGATGGTGGTTGAGGATGAGTTAGACAATGGTGTTCGTCTTTACCTCAATTTTGGCCATACTATTGGCCATGCCATTGAAGCAACTGCCGGTTATGGAAAAGTCATGCATGGTGAAGCTGTGGCCATGGGAATGGTACAGATTTCCAAGGTTGCTGAGAAAAAGGGTCTCATGCCAGCTGGCATTACCCAATCTATCACAGAGATGTGTCAGAAATTCGGCTTGCCTGTTGACTATGAAAATTGGGAAGTTGACAAGCTTTATCAGGCTTTGACACATGACAAGAAAGCGCGTGGTAACACCTTGAAATTGGTCTTGGTGCCAGAGCTTGGTTCAGCGACCATTCATCCAGTTTCTCTGGAAGAGATGAAAGACTACTTGGTAAAATAAGGAGAGTGTATGAGATATTTAACTGCAGGAGAATCACACGGCCCCCGTCTAACAGCTATTATTGAGGGAATTCCAGCTGGACTTCCATTGACAGCTGAGGATATCAATGAGGACCTTAGACGCCGTCAGGGTGGCTACGGTCGTGGTGGTCGTATGAAGATTGAGAATGACCAGGTTGTCTTTACTTCGGGCGTTCGCCATGGGAAGACGACAGGGGCGCCTATTACTATGGATGTCATCAATAAGGATCACCAAAAATGGCTGGACATCATGTCTGCGGAGGACATTGAAGACCGCCTTAAAAGCAAACGAAAAATCACCCATCCTCGTCCCGGTCACGCCGATTTGGTTGGGGGCATCAAGTACCGTTTTGACGATTTGCGAAATTCTTTGGAGCGTTCATCAGCTCGTGAAACCACCATGCGGGTGGCAGTAGGAGCAGTAGCCAAACGCCTCTTGGCTGAATTGGATATGGAGATTGCCAATCATGTCGTGGTCTTTGGTGGCAAGGAAATCGACGTTCCTGAGAATCTTACAGTTGCTGAGATTAAGAAAAGAGCCGCCCAGTCTGAAGTTTCTATTGTCAACCAAGAAAGAGAACAGGAAATCAAGGACTATATTGACCAAATCAAACGTGACGGTGATACCATCGGTGGGGTTGTGGAGACAGTCGTTGGAGGTGTTCCAGTTGGTCTTGGTTCCTATGTCCAATGGGATAGAAAATTGGATGCAAGATTGGCTCAAGCTGTTGTCTCTATCAATGCCTTTAAAGGGGTGGAATTTGGTCTTGGCTTTGAAGCTGGTTACCGTAAAGGTAGCCAAGTTATGGACGAAATTCTCTGGTCTAAAGAAGACGGTTATACTCGCCGTACCAATAATCTAGGTGGTTTTGAAGGTGGTATGACTAATGGGCAACCCATCGTTGTTCGAGGCGTGATGAAGCCCATTCCTACTCTCTACAAACCACTTATGAGTGTGGATATCGAAACCCATGAACCCTACAAGGCAACTGTGGAGAGAAGTGATCCGACCGCCCTTCCAGCAGCAGGTGTGGTCATGGAAGCTGTTGTAGCAACGGTTCTGGCACAAGAAATCCTTGAAAAATTCTCATCAGATAATCTCGAGGAACTAAAAGAAGCGGTAGCCAAACACCGAGACTATACAAAGAACTATTAAGGAGTTCCTATGGCAAAAACAATCTATATCGCAGGTCTTGGTTTGATCGGTGCCTCGATGGCACTTGGTATCAAACGCGATCATCCAGATTATGAAATTTTAGGTTATAATCGCAGTCAAGCTTCGAGAGATATTGCCTTGAAAGAAGGCATGATTGACCGTGCAACGGATGATTTTGCCAGTTTTGCTCCTTTGGCAGATATCATCATTCTCAGCTTGCCAATAAAGCAAACTATTTCCTTTATTAAGGAGTTGGCTAACTTGAACTTGAAAGAAGGGGTCATTATTTCAGATGCTGGTTCGACCAAGTCAGCCATTGTGGATGCAGCGGAGAACTATTTGGCTGGCAAGTCTGTTCGCTTTGTCGGGGCCCATCCCATGGCCGGTAGTCACAAGACAGGGGCTGCCTCTGCGGATGTCAATCTCTTTGAAAATGCCTATTATATCTTCACACCTTCAAGCCTGACAAGTCAGGACACGCTTGAGGAAATGAAGAATCTGCTTTCAGGTCTTCATGCTCGTTTTATCGAGATTGATGCCAAGGAGCATGACCGTGTCACTTCTCAGATTAGCCATTTTCCTCATATTCTGGCTTCTAGTCTCATGGAGCAGACAGCGGTCTATGCTCAAGATCATGAGATGGCAAGACGCTTTGCGGCCGGTGGCTTTCGAGATATGACCCGAATTGCAGAAAGCGAGCCAGGTATGTGGACTTCCATTCTCTTATCTAATCGTGAAACTATTTTGGATCGAATTGCGGATTTCAAGGAACGGTTGGAAGCGATTGGTCAGGCCATCAGCAAGGGAGATGAGGAGCAGATTTGGAACTTTTTCAATCAAGCACGTGAGCAACGTCAGGCTATGGAAATTCATAAGCGTGGTGGTGTGGATAGCTCTTATGACCTCTATGTCGATGTTCCCGATGAAGAAGATGTCATCTTGCGGATTTTGGAACTGCTACGTGGAACTTCCTTGGTTAACATCCACATCAACGAGGAAAACCGTGAGGACATTCACGGGATTCTACAAATTTCATTTAAAAATGCTCAAGACTTGGAACGAGCCGAGCACCTCATAACAGAAAATACCGACTACACAGTCGTTATCAAATAAGGAGAAAATCATGTCAAATATTTACGATAGTGCAAACGAACTCAGTCGCGGTCTACGCGAATTGCCAGAATACAAGGCTGTCAAAGCAGCCAAGGATGCGATTGCAGCAGATGCTGAGGCAAGCAAAATCTTTACAGAATACCTTGCCTTTCAAGAGGAAATTCAAAAACTAGCACATACAGGTCAAATGCCAGATGCTTCCTTCCAAGCTAAAATGGAAGGCTTTGGTAAACAGATTCAAGGAAATAGCCTCTTGTCAGAATTCTTTACCAAGCAACAACAATTGGCCATTTACCTTTCTGACATTGAAAAAATTGTTTTCGAACCAGTTTCAGAATTGCTAAAATAAGAAAATAACTATCATAAAGTCAGGAATTTTTAAGGAATTTCTGGCTTTTTATGATAAAATAGGTAAAAGTATTGCAAGTATGAGGTCCAGTATGAAACTAAAAACAAACATTCGCCACTTACATGGCAGTATCCGCGTTCCAGGTGACAAGTCTATCAGCCACCGTTCCATTATCTTTGGAAGTTTGGCTGAGGGTGAGACCAAGGTTTATGATATTTTGCGTGGCGAGGACGTGCTCTCAACTATTCAAGTTTTTCGTGACCTTGGTGTTGAGATTGAGGATAAAAATGGGGTTATTACCATTCAAGGTGTAGGTATGGATGGTTTAAAAGCTCCGCAAAATGCCCTTGATATGGGAAATTCTGGAACCTCGATTCGCCTGATTTCAGGTGTTCTTGCTGGTGCAGACTTTGAAGTAGAAATGTTTGGCGATGATAGTCTTTCCAAACGTCCTATGGATCGTGTGACGATTCCACTGAAAAAAATGGGCGTTAGCATTTCAGGGCAAACTGAGCGAGACCTTCCTCCCCTTCATTTAAAAGGGACGAAAACCCTAAGACCTATTTATTATGAGTTGCCAATTGCATCTGCCCAGGTTAAGTCAGCCTTGATGTTTGCGGCCTTGCAGGCTCAGGGGGAGTCAGTTATTATTGAAAAAGAGTGCACCCGTAATCATACTGAAGATATGTTGCAACAATTTGGTGGCCATTTAAGTGTGGACGGCAAGAAAATCACAGTCCAAGGGCCACAAAAACTGACAGGACAAAAGGTGGTTGTTCCAGGAGATATTTCCAGTGCAGCCTTTTGGTTGGTCGCAGGTTTAATTGTTCCAAACTCTCGTGTCGTGCTGCAGAATGTGGGTATCAATGAAACGCGTACTGGTATTATTGATGTCATTCGTGCCATGGGTGGAAAACTAGAAATAACTGAAATTGACCCAGTCGCTAAATCTGCTACCTTAACTGTTGAGTCTTCAGACCTCAAAGGAACAGAGATTGGCGGTGCCTTGATTCCACGCTTGATTGATGAATTGCCCATTATTGCTCTGCTTGCGACCCAAGCCCAAGGTGTTACAGTTATCAAGGATGCTGAGGAGCTCAAGGTCAAGGAAACAGACCGTATTCAGGTTGTGGCAGACGCCTTAAATAGTATGGGAGTAGATATTACTCCTACGGCAGATGGGATGATTATCAAAGGAAAATCAGCCCTTCACGGTGCTAGAGTCAATACTTTTGGAGACCATCGTATCGGCATGATGACAGCTATCGCATCTCTCTTGGTTGCAGATGGAGAAGTGGAACTTGACCGTGCTGAAGCCATCAATACCAGCTATCCTAGCTTCTTTGATGATTTGGAGAACTTGATTCATGGCTAAGGTGTTACTAGGATTTATGGGGGCTGGCAAATCGACTATTGCAAGAGGCTTGGATCCTAATTACCTTGATATGGATGCCCTGATTGAGAAGCGCCTAGGTATGGCCATTGCGAATTTTTTTGCTGAAAAGGGAGAATCAGCCTTTCGACAGGTAGAGTCAGAAGTCCTAGCTGATTTACTACAAAGAGACCAAGTTGTGTCAACTGGAGGAGGAGTGGTTATTTCTCAGAGAAATCGTGACTTACTCAAGACTAATGCAGATAATATCTACCTGAAAGCAGATTTTGAAACCCTCTACCAACGCATATCAGCTGATCAGGACAATCAGCGTCCGCTTTTTCTAAATAATAGCAAGGAAGAATTAGTAGCTATTTTCCAAGAAAGACAGGTTTGGTATGAGGAAGTGGCTAGTCGGATTTTGGATGTGACCAAGTTAAGCCCAGAGGAAATTATAGAGGAACTGAGATGAAAATTGCTTATCTAGGTCCCAAGGGATCATTTTCACATCACGTTGTGCAGACAGCTTTTCCTCATGAGGAATTGCAGGCCTTTGCCAATATTACAGATGTCATCAAGGCCTATGAGCAAGGATTGGTGGACTATTCTGTGGTGCCAGTTGAAAATTCTATTGAGGGTAGTGTTCATGAAACCTTGGACTACCTTTTTCATCAGGCTCGCATTCAAGCAGTTGCAGAAATCGTTCAGCCTATTCATCAGCAGTTGATGGTGGTTCCAGGTCACACTAAGATTGAGAAGATTTTTTCTCATCCACAGGCTTTGGCGCAAGGTAAGAAATTCATCGATGAACAGTATCCAGAGGCCCAAATCGAGGTGACTGCTAGTACTGCTTATGCGGCCCGCTTTATTTCAGAACATCCAGATCAACACTTTGCGGCTATTGCGCCTAGAAGTTCTGCTGAGGAATATGGCTTGGAACTGATTGCTGAGGATATTCAGGAAATGGAAGCCAATTTCACACGTTTCTGGGTTCTGGGAGCTGAAACGCCTACTATTCCCTTGCAAGCACAAACTAAAAAAATGAGTTTTGCCCTGACCTTACCTGACAACCTTCCAGGTGCACTCTACAAGGCCCTTTCTACTTTTGCTTGGCGAGGAATTGACTTAACAAAAATTGAAAGTCGTCCACTCAAGACAGCGCTAGGCGAATACTTTTTCATTATTGATGTGGACTATACTGATAAATCCTTGGTTCACTTTGCCCAAAAAGAACTAGAAGCGATTGGAATCCAGTATAAGGTTCTGGGTGCCTATCCTATTTATCCAATATCAGACCATGGAAAGGAGAGAAGATGAGTAAAGAAAATCCTCTCAGTCATCATGAAAAATTACGTTATGATTATTTGCTAAAAAATATTCACTATCTCAATGAGAGAGAAAAAAATGAGTTTGCCTATTTGCAAGAAAAGATAACTCTTGCTAGGGTAAATAGTAGTTCCAGCTTGGAACAAGAAAGAGAAGAGCAGGTTGACTTACCAAGCTATGCGAACCGGAGTCGCTCACAATCCAAATCGCAAACACTTTCTGCTCCTCCCAAAAAGAAAAGACGGAAGCTCCGTCTTAAACGCATTTTTATGGTGATTTTTTCACTTTTGGTCTGTGTGGCTTTGGCCATGGTATTCATGTTTTTGCGTGGTTACCAAGATGCTAGCGCAAAGAAAACTGCTGATGCTAAGGCAGCACAGGTTCAAGTCTTTAATGGTCAGGACACTAGAGACGGGGTTAATATTTTGATCATGGGGACGGACGGTCGAATTGGTCAAAATAGTGCTGAGACGCGGACAGACTCTATTATGGTATTAAATGTTGGCGGCTCAGATAAGAAAATGAAGCTAGTCAGTTTCATGCGTGACAATTTGGTTTATATAGACGGTTACAGTCAAGTGATTAACGGTAGAAAACAGACGGATAACAAGTTAAACGTAGCCTACGAGTTAGGAGAACAAGAGGGGCAAAAAGGGGCAGAAATGGTTCGTCAAGTCTTGAAAGATAATTTTGACTTGGACATTAAGTACTATGCCTTGGTTGATTTTCAGGCCTTTGCAACAGCGATTGACACGCTTTTCCCTGATGGGGTGACAATTGATGCTCAATTTTCAACATTGAATGGGCGTCCACTAACAGAAGCTACAGTCGGAGATGATTTACACGCTACTGAGACTGAGTCTCCAACCCAGACTATTAAAGTCGGAAAACAGCAGATGAACGGCTCGACCCTGCTCAATTATGCTCGTTTCCGTGATGATGATGAGGCGGATTACGGCCGTACCAAAAGACAGCAGCAAGTTTTAACAGCAATTTTAGAGCAAATTAAAGATCCTACTAAACTTTTCACTGGTTCTGAAGCTCTTGGAAAGGTTTTTGCTATGACCTCAACCAACGCACCATATACTTTCCTCCTAACAAACGGTTTATCTGTTTTGGATGGAGCAAAAAATGGTATTGAAAAATTGACGATTCCAGAACTTGGTGACTGGGTAGATGCCTATGATGTTTATGGAGGCTTGGGCTTGCTTGTCGAACAAAACAAATATCAGAATAAATTGTCTCAGATGGGTTTGAGATAAGATAAGACAGGAAAAATCAAAGTTTGATAGCTATTTATCTAGCAGTCAGGCTTTGATTTTTTACAGTCTCTAATAGATTTTCATCCCTTATTTGTGGTATAATGAAACGATACGATAGAAAGAAAAATGAACAATATGACTGATTTAAAAGCAATTCAGGCTCGTAGTCTGGAGATGGCTGAATATTTTGTTGCCTTTTGCAAGGAGCATGATTTACTTTGTTATCTCTGTGGAGGGGGTGCTATTGGTGCCCTTCGAAACAAGGGCTTTATTCCTTGGGATGACGACCTAGACTTTTTTATGCCCCGTAAGGACTATGAAAAATTGGCAGAATTATGGCCTCGCTATGCAGATGAGCGTTATTTCTTGTCAAAGAGTCACAAGGATTTTGTCGACCGTAATCTTTTTATTACCATTCGTGACAAGGAAACTACCTGCATTAAACCTTACCAGCAAGATTTGGATTTGCCACATGGTTTGGCTTTGGATGTTTTGCCTTTAGATTATTATCCTAAAAATCCAGCTGAGCGGAAAAAACAGGTTCGTTGGGCACTGATTTATTCTCTTTTTTGTGCTCAAACTATTCCAGAAAAGCATGGCGCACTTATGAAGTGGGGAAGCCGTATTTTACTGGGGTTAACTCCAAAATCTCTCCGTTATCGCATTTGGAAAAAAGCTGAAAAAGAAATGACCAAGTACAGTCTAGCTGAGAGCGATGGAATTACGGAATTATGCTCAGGTCCTGGCTACATGAGAAACAAGTATCCAATAGCATCTTTTGAAGACAATCTTTTCTTACCATTTGAAGGAACAGAGATGCCTATTCCAGTTGGCTACGATGCCTATCTCAGCACTGCTTTTGACGATTATATGACTCCTCCGCCAGCAGACAAGCAGATGCCGCATCATGATGCTGTCATCGCTGATATGGATAAGTCTTATACAGAATACAAAGGAGAATATGGTGGCTAAGAAAAAAATCTTATTTTTTATGTGGTCTTTTTCTCTCGGAGGCGGTGCAGAAAAGATTCTGTCTACCATTGTTTCAAATCTGGATCCAGAAAAGTATGATATTGATATTCTTGAAATGGAGCACTTTGACAAGGGATACGAATCTGTTCCCAAGCATGTAGGCATTTTAAAATCTCTTCAAGATTATCGCCAAGCTAGATGGTTACGAGCTTTTTTGTGGAGAATGAGAATTTATTTTCCAAGGCTGACTCGTCGCTTGCTTGTAAAAGATGACTATGATGTTGAAGTTTCTTTTACCATTATGAATCCACCACTGTTGTTTTCTAAAAGAAAAGAAGTCAAGAAAATCTCTTGGATTCATGGAAGTATCGAAGAATTTCTTAAGGATAGCTCCAAAAGGGAATCACATAGACGCCAGTTGGATGATGCGGATATCATTGTAGGAATTTCAAAAAAGACCAGTCATTCTATCAAGGAAGTCTATCCAGATTATGATTCTAAATTACAGACGGTCTACAATGGATATGATTTTAAGACTATTTTAGAAAAATCTCAAGAGAAGATTGATATCGAGATTGCGCCTCAAAGTATCTGTGCTATCGGACGGATTGAGGAAAATAAGGGTTCTGACCGTGTGGTGGAAGTGATACGATTATTACACCAAGAGGGGAAAAACTATCACCTTTACTTTATAGGTGCTGGTGATATGGAAGAGGAACTGAAAAAGCGAGTCAAAGAGTATGAGCTTGAGGACCATGTACATTTCCTTGGTTATCAAAAAAATCCTTATCAATATTTGTCTCAGATGAAAGTTCTCTTGTCTATGTCTAAACAAGAAGGTTTTCCTGGTGTTTATGTGGAATCCTTGAGCCTTGGAATCCCTTTTGTCTCTACGGATGTTGGAGGGGCTGAGGAACTATCACAAGAAGGACGATTTGGACAAATCATTGAGAGCAATCAAGAGGCAGCTCAGGCAATTACGAACTACATGACTTCTGCCTCAAACTTTGATGTCGATGAGGCTAGCCAATTCATTCAACAATTCACAATTGCCAAACAAATCGAACAAGTAGAAAAACTATTAGAGGAGTAGCATGGGAACTGCATTAATTAGTGTCATTGTGCCAGTTTATAATGTGGCGCAGTACCTAGAAAAATCGATAGCTTCCATTCAGAAGCAGACCTATCAGAATTTGGAAATTATTCTTGTTGATGATGGTGCAACAGATGAGAGTGGTCGCTTGTGTGATTCAATCGCTGAACAAGATGACAGGGTGTCAGTGCTTCATAAAAAGAACGAAGGATTGTCGCAAGCACGAAATGATGGAATGAAGCAGGCTCACGGGGATTATCTGATTTTTATTGACTCAGATGATTATATCCATCCAGAAATGATTCAGAACTTATATGAGCAATTAGTTCAAGAAGATGCGGATGTTTCGAGCTGTGGTGTCATGAATGTCTATGCTAATGATGAAAGTCCACAGTCAGCTAATCAGGATGACTATTTTGTCTGTGATTCTCAAACATTTCTAAGGGAATACCTTATAGGTGAAAAAATACCTGGAACGATCTGCAATAAGCTAATCAAGAGAGAGATTGCAACTGCCCTATCCTTTCCTAAGGGATTGATTTACGAAGATGCCTATTATCATTTTGATTTGATCAAGTTGGCCAAGAGGTACGTTGTTAATACCAAACCCTATTATTACTATTTTCATAGAGGGGATAGTATTACGACCAAACCCTATGCAGAGAAGGATTTAGCCTATATTGATATCTACCAAAAGTTTTACAATGAAGTTATGAAAAACTATCCTGATTTGAAAGAGGTTGCTTTTTTCAGATTGGCCTATGCCCACTTCTTTATTCTGGATAAGATGTTGCTAGATGATCAGTATAAACAGTTTGAAGCCTATTCTCAGATTCATCGTTTTTTAAAAGGTCATGCTCTTGCTATTGCTAGGAATCCAATTTTCCGTAAGGGGAGAAGAATTAGTGCCTTGGCTCTATTCATAAATATTTCCTTATACCGATTTTTATTACTAAAAAATATTGAAAAATCTAAAAAATTACATTAGAACGGGGGTGAGCAAGTGATTGATGGAAAACGATTGTTATTTAGTTTGACCATAGTCAGTTATGCCATGACGCTAGTAAGTGGAATAGTATATCTGTTTAATAATAACAATGTTAGCTTGCTTTCTACTTTATTGTTCTTACTGGTTAGTAGCTTAATTGCCTGCTGGAATGACATCAAGTATTACTTAATCCATTTTATTTTCTATTTAACCATTTTTGTCTTTCTGGTATCAAGACCGACCATTGATTATTTTAGGGATGGCGCTCTGGATACCTATCATCCGATAGCTTATCGTTTTGCCTTTATAGTTGTCATGGTTTCGATTCTGGGCTTGACCACAGGAGGCGTCCTGGCTCGTTACTTCATAGCTAGGAAGAAAATAAAAGTAGCAAATATAGGAAATTCTCTAAAAGAGATTTATACCAAGCGGTTACGCTTTGTATCACTAGGAGTTTTTCTTCTAACCTATCCTTTCTATTTCATTCGGTTATTTGAACGACTCCTGTATCGCTTGCAGACTTCCTACTATGCCTACTATGCAAATTTTGAAAGTAAACTGCCTTATTTTACCTATATCTTATCAACATTTACGGTCTATGCAATGTGTATGTATTTGGCAACCAAGCCAAAGAAATGGCAGGCAACAGCAGTGCTTATCTCCTTTATTGTAGCCAATACCATTCATTTGGCAATTGGGACACGAAATCCCTTTATTTTAAGTATTTTATTTGCTTTTGTTTATTACTTTATGCGGGAGCAAACTGAAAAGGGAAAATGGATTGGGTTTAAAGAAAAGTTAGCGATTTTTTTAGGTTCTCCTATTCTCATGTTAGCGATGGGAGTGCTCAATTATGTACGGGATAATGTTCAAGTTTCCCATACAGGTTTCTGGGATATCTTACTTGACTTTATCTATAAACAAGGGACTAGTTTTGGTGTCTTGGCTCGAGGTTTTCTATTTAACAGTAGCCTCCCTTACCGAGATTTCCGTAATTTTACTTTTGGTCCTGTTCTTGATTATTTTGCAAGGGGGAGTTTGGGGTCCATTTTCGGAGGAAAAGCCTTTGAGCATACAACCAATAGTGTGGAATTAGCTATTGATAGTAATAGTTATGCCCACAATCTATCCTATCTTGTTTTGAACAAGGAATATTTGAAAGGACATGGTATCGGAAGTAGTTATATCATGGAGTTGTATACAGACTATGGTATGATAGGAGTCTTTCTACTTAGTCTCTTGCTCGGTATGCTATTTATAGCCATGTTGCAAGTAGCCTACCGCTCAAGAACAATCCTATTTGCCTTGTCCTTACTCATCTTGAATAATCTATTCTTTATGCCAAGAAGTAGCTTTTCAGAAAGTTTCTTCAATCTATTTACAATGCAATTCTGGGGAATTGTTCTTGTGATTATATTTGTAGCAAAAATGCTTACAAAAGAAAACCAGTATCTACTCAACAAAGGAGAAAAAAATCATGTTTGAACATTATTCAGTAGCTGATTTGTTTGCAAATCTTTATAAAAAACGAAAAGTAAATATTTTAGCTCTTATCGCTTTATTTGCTCTCATTGCTGTACCATTTACAATTAAAGCAGTTAGGAATAAAAACACTGTCAAAGATACAACAAGTTATTCAACTTATCTTAGCTATAAAATCACTCCTCCAGAAGATTCGGCCAAAACGATTTTGAATCATCAAATTGGTGGTTATAGTGATTTTTATGGGAAATTGATTGATGGTAATTTGAATGGAGCTTATCTTTTCAATGATGTAGAGCCCAGTGAGTTGAAAAAAATTGCCAGTGAATTAGATACGACAGAAACAACCTTGAAAAATTCTACGAATGATTATTGGTGGAAAAAACTGACTGTCTACTATATGATTGACGATGCAGGGGTTGGTGTGAAAATTTTGACACCAAGTAAAGATACTAATGACTTGTTGGAGCGAAAAATTGATGGATTGATTGAGAAATTTAAACACACTTTTGCAAATGTAAAAATTGAAAAATTGGAAACCATCAACTCTAAAGAATTGAATGCAAATGGTGAGACAGCGCTTGGATTAAATGTGAAAAATCTGATTCTCCGTTTAGCTGTTATTGGAGTAGTCTGTGTGATTTTGGTTGTGATGGGAAATGTATTGGTTTATCTCTTTAACCCAACAATCAATAGAGCAGGTGATTTTTCTCAATATCAAATTGATTTTGTAACAGAGATTACAACAATTGCTAACCTAGCAGATGTTTTGTCATACAAAAATGCTGGACAGGAATTGACTATCGTTAGCTCAAACAAAGCTATCCTAGATAAATTGAAACAAAATCAAGAGTCTTTAAAAGGAATGCATTTTGTCGATTTACAAGATGTGCCATCGCTTTTAGAAAGAGATACAGTCCTTCTTGTTGAAGAGTACGGAGTGACTCGTTATAAGAAATTTGAGCAAAGTCTTCAAATTCTCAGAAACTTAAATCGTTCTATCCTCGGTGTAGCAACCTTTAAATTATAAGTATTCTGATGTATAAGGTCTTCAAAGTCGGCTAAGAGCCGATTTTGAAGGCTTTTTCTATCTGTCTGCAGAAATTTTCTTTTGGAGTCTCCTATAGAAATACCCTAGGGAAAATCTATCCGTATAGAGGAGCCTTCTTTTGATAAAATCGTAAAAATCTAGTATAATAGATAGAACTGAAAGTATGAGGTTACTAGCAATGAAAATGAAACAAATTAGTGATACAACTTTGAAAATCACGATGTCTTTAGAGGATTTGATGGATCGTGGAATGGAGATTGCTGACTTTCTTGTTCCTCAAGAAAAAACAGAAGAGTTCTTTTATGCTATCTTGGATGAGTTAGAGATGCCTGATAGCTTTCTGGATACAGGCATGTTGAGCTTCCGTGTGACTCCAAAACCTGATAAGGTAGATGTCTTTGTAACCAAATCAAAGATTGACCAAAATCTAGATTTTGAAGACTTATCGGATTTACCAGATATGGAAGAATTGGCTCAAATGTCTCCAGATGAATTTATCAAAACCTTGGAAAAAAGCATCGCAGAAAAGACTAAAGATGATATCGAAGCGATTCAATCTCTAGAGCAAGTTGAAGCCAAGGAAGAAGAGCAGGAACAGGCTGAACAAGAAGTTGAAAGTAAGAAAGAGCCTTACATCTATTACATCCTTTCTTTTGAAAAATTAGCTGAGTTGGTGGCTTTTGCCAAGACAGTGACTTTTGAGATGGAAACTTCTGAACTCTACAAGATGAATGAGCGCTATTATTTGACCATTTTAGTGGATATTGAAAATCATCCAAGTCCATATCCAGCTTGGCTGTTGGCCCGTATGCGCGAGTTTGCAGACGATAGTGACATCAGTCGATCAGTCTTGCAGGAGTATGGTCAAGTCTTGATGAATCATGATGCAGTGCTTAATCTGCAAAAGATTGGATAATCCTTTCTGGAAAGCTATTTCTAGATTTTAAGAAGAGCGAATCATGGGATTCGTTTTTTCTTTTTATACTGAAATAGTGATTTACTATAATAGGAATTTTCACAAAATTCTGTTATAATGGCTATATTAGCAAATTTCGAGGAGACAAACATGACAGTTAAAATTGCTTTACTAGGATTTGGTACCGTTGCAAGTGGCGTGCCTTTCCTCCTAAAGGAAAATGGAGAAAAAATCAATCAATCAGCACATTCAGAGATTGAAGTTGCCAAGGTATTGGTCAAGGATGAAGATGAAAAGAATCGCTTGCTTGCAGCAGGGAATGACTTTAACTTTGTAACCAATGTGGATGATATTTTATCAGACCAAGATATTACGATCGTAGTGGAATTGATGGGGCGTATCGAACCTGCTAAGACCTTTATCACTCGTGCTTTGGAAGCTGGAAAACACGTTGTTACTGCTAACAAGGACCTTTTGGCTGTCCATGGCGCAGAATTGTTAGAAATCGCTCAAGCTAACAAGGTAGCACTTTACTACGAAGCAGCAGTAGCTGGTGGGATTCCAATTCTTCGTACCTTGGCAAATTCCTTGGCTTCTGACAAAATCACGCGCGTGCTTGGAGTAGTCAACGGAACTTCTAACTTCATGATGACCAAGATGGTGGAAGAAGGCTGGTCTTACGATGATGCTCTTGCGGAAGCGCAAAGACTTGGTTTTGCAGAAAGCGACCCGACGAATGACGTAGATGGGATTGATGCAGCCTACAAGATGGTTATTTTGAGCCAATTTGCCTTTGGCATGAAGGTTGCTTTTGACGATGTAGCCCACAAGGGAATCCGCAACATCACACCAGAAGACGTAGCTGTAGCCCAAGAACTTGGCTATGTAGTGAAATTGGTTGGTTCAATCGAAGAAACTCCTTCAGGTATTGCTGCGGAAGTGACTCCAACCTTCCTGCCTAAAGCGCATCCACTTGCCAGTGTGAATGGCGTAATGAACGCTGTCTTTGTAGAATCTATCGGTATTGGTGAGTCTATGTACTACGGACCAGGTGCTGGTCAAAAACCAACTGCAACAAGTGTTGTGGCGGATATTGTCCGTATCGTTCGCCGCTTGAATGATGGTACCATTGGTAAAGACTTCAACGAATACAGTCGTGCCTTGGTTTTGGCAAATCCAGAGGATGTCAAAGCAAACTACTACTTCTCAATCTTGGCTCCAGACTCAAAAGGTCAGGTCTTGAAACTGGCTGAAATCTTTAATGCCCAAGATATTTCCTTCAAGAAAATTCTCCAAGATGGAAAAGAGGGTGACAAGGCGCGTGTTGTGATCATTACACACAAGATTAATAAAGCCCAGCTTGAAAATGTCTCAGCTGAATTGAAGAAGGTTTCAGAATTCGACCTCTTGAATACCTTCAAGGTGCTAGGAGAATAAGATGAAGATTATTGTACCCGCAACCAGTGCCAATATCGGGCCAGGTTTTGACTCGGTCGGTGTAGCTGTAACCAAGTATCTTCAAATCGAGGTTTGCGAAGAACGAGATGAGTGGCTAATTGAACACCAGATTGGCAAATGGATTCCACATGACGAGCGTAATCTCTTGCTCAAAATCGCTTTGCAAATTGTACCAGACTTGCAACCAAGACGTTTGAAAATGACCAGTGATGTTCCCTTGGCGCGTGGTTTGGGTTCTTCCAGCTCGGTTATTGTAGCTGGGATTGAACTAGCCAACCAACTGGGTCAGCTCAACTTGTCTGATCATGAAAAATTGCAGTTAGCGACTAAGATTGAAGGCCATCCTGACAATGTAGCTCCGGCCATTTATGGTAATCTCGTTATTGCAAGCTCTGTTGATGGGGAAGTTTCAGCTATTGTAGCAGACTTCCCAGAATGTGATTTTCTAGCCTACATTCCAAACTATGAATTGCGTACTCGAGACAGCCGTGGTGTCTTGCCTAAGAAATTGTCCTATAAGGAAGCTGTTGCAGCTAGTTCTATCGCCAATGTGGCGGTTGCGGCCTTGTTGGCAGGAGACATGGTGACCGCTGGGCAAGCAATCGAGGGAGACCTCTTCCACGAGCGCTATCGTCAGGACTTGGTGAGAGAATTTGCGACGATTAAGCAAGTAGCCAAAGAGAATGGTGCCTATGCAACCTACCTCTCAGGTGCTGGGCCTACAGTTATGGTCTTGGCTTCTCATGACAAGATGCCGGCGATTAAGGCAGAATTGGAAAAGCAACCCTTCAAAGGAAAACTTCATGACTTGAAGGTTGATACCCAAGGTGTCCGTGTCGAAGCAAAATAAAGAATAGAAGATAGGATGGGGAAACTCTCGATCAGAGGGCTTCCTATCCTTTTTTTGAAAAGAAGTCTAGTAGAAAGAAAAACTATATTCCATACTCAATGAAAATCAANNCCGCAGGTTGCTCAAAGCAGTGCTTTGAGGTTGCAGATGTAAGCTGACGTGGTTTGAAGAGATTTTCGAAGAGTATTAGTTAAAAACGTGATAAAGGAGAAATAAAGATGGCAGAAATTTATTTAGCAGGTGGTTGTTTTTGGGGTTTAGAGGAGTATTTTTCACGCATTTCTGGAGTGCTAGCAACCAGTGTTGGCTACGCTAATGGGCAAGTCGAAACGACCAATTACCAGTTGCTCAAGGAAACAGACCATGCAGAGACGGTGCAAGTGATTTACGATGAGAAAGCAGTGTCACTCAGAGAAATTTTACTTTATTATTTCCGAGTCATAGACCCGTTATCCATTAATCAACAAGGGAATGACCGTGGTCGCCAATATCGAACTGGGATTTATTACCAAGATCAAGCAGATTTGCCAGCTATCTATACTGTTGTGCAGGAGCAGGAGCGCATGCTTGGTCGCAAGATTGCAGTAGAGGTGGAGAAACTTCGCCACTACATTCTGGCTGAAGACTACCACCAAGACTATCTCAAGAAAAATCCTTCTGGTTACTGTCATATCGATGTGACTGATGCTGAGAAGCCATTGATTGACGCAGCCAACTATGAAAAGCCTAGTCAAGAGGCGTTGAAGGAAAGCTTATCAGAAGAGTCTTACCGTGTCACCCAAGAATCTGCTACAGAGGCTCCATTTACCAATGCCTATGACCAAACCTTTGAAGAAGGGATTTATGTTGATATCACGACGGGTGAGCCACTCTTTTTTGCCAAGGATAAGTTTGCCTCAGGATGTGGTTGGCCAAGTTTTAGCCGTCCGATTTCCAAGGAATTGATTCATTATTACAAGGATCTCAGCCATGGAATGGAGCGAATTGAGGTTCGTTCTCGTTCAGGCAATGCTCACTTGGGACACGTTTTCACAGATGGGCCTCGGGAGTTAGGTGGACTTCGTTACTGTATTAATTCTGCATCCTTGCGCTTTGTGGCCAAGGATGAGATGGAAGAAGCAGGATATGGCTATTTACTTCCTTACTTAAACAAATAAAACAGAGAGGGTGGGCGCTTCCCACTTTCTTCATTTCCAGAATACGAATAGAAGGGATTTATGAAACACCTATTATCTTACTTTAAACCCTACATCAGGGAATCAATTTTAGCTCCCTTGTTCAAGCTACTAGAAGCTGTTTTTGAGCTCTTGGTTCCTATGGTGATTGCTGGGATTGTTGACCAATCATTGCCCCAGAAAAATCAAGGTCATCTCTGGATGCAGATTGGCCTGCTTCTTATCTTTGCAGTAATTGGCGTTTTAGTGGCCTTGATAGCCCAGTTTTACTCAGCTAAGGCTGCGGTAGGTTTTACCAAGGAATTGACAAACGATCTTTATCGTCATATTTTGTCTTTCCCTAAGGATAGCAGAGATCATCTGACAACTTCTAGTTTGGTGACTCGCTTGACTTCGGATACCTACCAGATTCAGACTGGTATCAATCAATTCCTGCGTCTCTTTTTGCGAGCGCCTATTATCGTTTTTGGTGCCATTTTTATGGCTTATCGAATCTCAACTGAGCTGACTTTCTGGTTTTTGGTCATGGTTGCCATTTTGACAATCGTCATTGTAGGGTTATCTCGATTGGTCAATCCTCTCTACAGTGTTCTCAGAAAGAAAACGGACCAACTAGTTCAGGAAACACGCCAGCAATTACAAGGGATGCGGGTTATTCGTGCTTTTGGACAAGAAAAACGAGAGTTACAGATTTTTCAAACTCTTAACCAAGTCTATGCTAGATTACAAGAAAAAACAGGTTTCTGGTCTAGTTTATTAACACCTTTGACTTATCTGATTGTTAATGGAACTCTCCTCGTTATTATCTGGCAGGGATATGTTTCCATTCAAGGAGGATTGCTCAGTCAAGGGGCCCTCATTGCCCTCATCAATTATCTCTTACAGATTTTGGTGGAATTGGTCAAGCTAGCCATGCTGATAAATTCTCTCAACCAGTCCTACATCTCAGCTAAGCGAATTGAGGAAGTCTTTGCTGAGGCTCCAGAAGATATTCACTTAGAGCTAGAACAAAAGCAAGCTACCAGTGATCAGGTTTTACAAGTTCAAGAACTGACCTTTACCTATCCTGATGCGGCCCAGCCTTCTCTGAGAGACATTTCCTTTGATATGAAGCAAGGGCAAATCCTTGGTATTATTGGGGGAACGGGTTCTGGTAAATCAAGTTTGGTGCAACTCATCCTTGGACTTTATCCAGCAGACAAGGGGAGCATAGATCTTTATAGAGACGGATCTAGTCCTCGTAATCTTGAGCAGTGGCGGTCTTGGATTGCTTATGTGCCTCAAAAAGTCGAGCTCTTTAAAGGAACCATTCGTTCCAACCTGACTCTAGGTTTACATCAAGAAGTAACTGACCAAGAACTCTGGCAGGCCTTGGAAATTGCACAAGCCAAGGATTTTGTTAGTGAAAAGGAAGGGCTCTTGGATGCCACTGTTGAGGCAGGAGGTCGAAATTTCTCGGGCGGTCAAAAACAAAGGCTGTCTATCGCACGAGCAGTCTTGCGCCAAACTCCATTTCTCATCCTAGATGATGCGACCTCGGCACTGGACACTATCACTGAGTCCAAGCTCTTAAAAGCTATCCGAGAAAATTCACCAAATACGAGCTTAATTTTAATTTCTCAACGAACCTCAACACTTCGGATGGCAGACCAGATTCTCCTCTTGGAAAAAGGTGAGCTCCTAGCTATCGGCAAGCACGAGGACTTGATGAAATCCAGTCAAGTCTATCGCGAAATCAATGAATCCCAACATGGAAAGGAGAACTAGCATGAGACGACAAACTGCAAATCAAACACTCACACGTTTGGCCAAAGATTTATCAAGTCATCCTTTCCTCCTTTTCCTAGCCTTTCTAGGAACCATTGCCCAGGTTGCCTTATCAATCTACCTACCTATTCTGATTGGGCAGGTCATCGACCAAGTTCTAGTGATTGGTTCATCATCGGTTTTTTGGCAGATTTTCGTTCAAATGATCTTGGTGGTCATAGGAAATACTCTGGTACAATGGGTAAATCCTCTTCTTTATAATCGCCTAATCTTCTCTTATACCAGAGACTTGCGAGAGAAAATCATCCATAAGCTCCATCGTCTACCGATTGCTTTTGTAGATAGGCAAGGTAGTGGTGAGATGGTCAGTCGTGTAACCACGGACATCGAACAGTTGGTAGCTGGTTTAACAATGATTTTTAACCAATTTTTCATTGGAGTCTTGATGATTTTGGTTAGTATTCTAGCCATGCTTCAGATTCATCTCCTCATGACTCTATTGGTCTTGCTGTTGACGCCACTGTCAATGGTGATTTCACGCTTCATTGCCAAACGATCTTATCATCTCTTCCATAAGCAAACAGAGACGAGGGGAATTCAGACTCAGTTGATTGAAGAATCGTTGAGCCAGCAGACCATTATTCAGTCTTTTAATGCTCAGGCAGAGTTTATACGAAGACTGCGTGAGGCTAATGACAACTACGCAGGCTATTCTCAGTCAGCCATCTTTTATTCTTCAACGGTCAATCCTTCGACTCGCTTTGTAAATGCGCTCATTTATGCCCTTCTAGCTGGAGTGGGAGCTTATCGTATCATGATAGGCTCCACCTTGACTATTGGACGCTTAGTGACCTTTTTGAACTATGTCCAACAGTACACCAAGCCCTTTAACGATATTTCTTCAGTTCTAGCCGAATTGCAAAGTGCCTTGGCATGTGCAGAGCGTGTCTATGCTGTCTTAGAAAGCTCTGAGTTGGCTGAAACAGGCAGGGAAGTCTTGACTAGTGACCAAGTTAAGGGAGCTATTTCCTTTAAACAGGTCTCTTTTGGCTACCATCCTGAAAAGATTTTGATTAAGGATTTATCTATTGACATCCCAGCTGGTAGCAAGGTGGCTATTGTTGGTCCGACAGGTGCTGGTAAATCAACCCTTATCAATCTTCTTATGCGTTTCTATCCTATTAACTCGGGAGATATCTTGCTGGATGGGAAATCTATTTATAACTATAGTCGTGCTTCGCTACGACAGCAGTTTGGCATGGTGCTCCAAGAAACCTGGCTCAAGCAAGGGACCATTCATGACAATATTGCCTTTGGTAATCCTGAAGCCAGTCGAGAGCAGGTGATTGCTGCTGCCAAAGCAGCCAATGCCGACTTTTTCATCCAACAGTTGCCACAAGGCTATGATACCAAGCTTGAAAATGCGGGTGAATCTCTCTCTGTAGGTCAGGCACAGCTTTTGACCATAGCCCGAGTCTTTCTGGCTATTCCCAAGATTCTCATCTTAGACGAGGCAACTTCTTCTATCGATACGCGGACAGAAGTGTTGGTACAGGATGCCTTTGCTAAACTCATGAAGGGGCGCACAAGCTTTATCATTGCCCACCGCTTGTCAACCATTCAGGATGCGGATATGATTCTAGTCTTAGTGGATGGTGATATTGTTGAGTATGGGAACCATCAGGATCTCATGACTAGAAAGGGCAAGTATTACCAAATGCTAAAAGCTGCAGCTTTTAGCTCTGAATAATCCTTTCTCTTTTGAAATTTTATGGACGAAAAAAGTTGCCTTCAGGTAACTTTTTTGTTACAATAGCTAGAAAAATTGTTCACTGTAATACTTAATGAAAATCAAAGATTAAACTAGGAAGCTAGCCGCAGGTTGCTAAAAGCACTGATTTGATGTTGTAGATAAGANNTCTACTCCAAGGTGAAGCTGATGTGGTTTGAAGAGATTTTAGAAGAGTATAAATTGTCTTTTAGAAAAGGAGCCTATAATGAAAGTCTTTCAGCATGTAAACATCGTGACTTGTGACCAAAATTTCCATGTTTATTTGGATGGAATCTTAGCAGTTAAGGATTCTCAAATCGTCTATGTCGGTCAAGAGAAACCAGAGATTTTAGATCAGGCCGAGCAGATTATAGACTATCAGGGAGCCTGGATCATGCCTGGTTTGGTCAATTGCCACACTCATTCTGCTATGACAGGCTTGCGAGGAATTCGAGATGACAGCAATCTCCATGAATGGCTCAATGACTATATCTGGCCTGCAGAAGCTGAGTTTACTCCAGATATGACTACCAAGGCGGTCAAAGAAGCGCTGACAGAAATGCTCCAGTCAGGAACAACAACCTTTAACGATATGTATAATCCCAATGGAGTGGAGATTGAGCAGATTTATCAGGCAGTCGAGGCTTCCAAGATGCGTTGTTATTTCTCACCGACCCTCTTTTCTTCAGATACAGAAACAACTGATGAGACTATAAGCAGAATACGAGCTATCATCGAGGAAATCTTAGGATATGAAAATCCAAATTTCAAGGTAATGGTAGCCCCGCATTCTCCCTACAGCTGTAGTAGAGACTTGCTGGAAGAGAGCTTAGATATGGCAAAAGAGCTGGATATTCCTATCCATATCCATGTGGCGGAAACCAAGGAGGAGTCAGGCATTCTCCTGAAACGCTACGGCAAACGCCCTCTCGTCTTTCTAGAAGAACTGGGTTACTTAGATCATCCGTCTGTCTTTGCTCATGGGGTCGAATTAAACGAGAAAGAAATTGAACGTTTGGCAATGTCTCAAGTATCTATCGCCCACAATCCTATCAGTAACCTCAAATTGGCCTCAGGGATTGCTCCCATCATCCAACTGCAAAAAGCAGGAGTAGCAGTCGGTATTGCGACTGACTCGGTTGCTTCTAATAATAATTTAGACATGTTTGAGGAAGGACGGACAGCAGCCCTTCTTCAGAAGATGAAGAGTGGGGATGCTAGCCAATTTCCTATAGAAGTAGCCCTCAAGGCACTGACAATCGAAGGGGCCAAGGTCCTTGGAATGGAAAATCAGATAGGAAGCCTAGAAGTCGGCAAGCAGGCAGATTTTCTGGTCATCCAACCACAAGGGAAAATCCATCTTCAACCCCAAGAAAATATGCTCTCTCACCTAGTCTATGCTGTCAAGTCCAGTGATGTAGATGATGTCTATATTGCCGGAGAACCAGTAGTTAAGCAAGGTCAAGTCCTAACAGTAGAACTTTAAAAGAAAAATCACTGAAAGTTCTATAATGAAGTTAGCCACCCATCTCTCCTAAAAATTATATGGTTCAACTAGCTGATAGCTAGTCTTCGATTTCATTTGACAATCGATAGACGTCGCTTAATCGAAAGATGGAAAAAGAAGGAAAATCAAATAGAGAAATTGCCTCTCTGCTTGGAAAATCTCCTCAAACTATCCACACTGAAATCAAGCGTGAGACAGTCCTACAATGTCTTGGAAAAGGGCGCTTCAAAAAGGTTTATTCTGCCGACTATGCTCAACAATCTTATGAAAGCAATCGCAAGCGCTCGATCAAGAAATTAAGCTTAACCAAGGAACTAAAGGAAAAGATTCTCCACTATCATAATCAAAAGTTTTCTCCTGAAATGATGGTCAAGGCTAAGGAGGTTAACGTGGGCGTTTCTACCATCTACTACTGGATTTATCATGGAAAATTGGGGTTAACCAAGCAGGATCGGTAAATTCTAAAACTAACTTCCAGTTTCCCACAATCTAGCTTTTAGTATGAGAAAAATGCGTGACATTAGTGGAAAACCGTCTTAGACTAACTTCTACTTGTTTTCTTTTTCTTGGTATATAAGGATTCAAAAGAGAAAAGACTCAGAAAAAAGTGCACGACAAATAGCCCTAAAACAGAGTCGTCTTAGACTAACTTCCAGTGTTGAGAGAGAAATGGAAGTTACTTTGAGAAGTTACGGTTTAAAGATTTTTAAATAAATTGGATAAAAGATTTGAATTTTAATTCAATGCATGTTATAATCATACAGTACTCTATTTTAGAAAGCAGTGTGACTATGAATTTTTCTTTTTTACCTAAGTATTTACCTTATTTTAACTATGGGGCTGTTGTGACGGTTCTCATTTCTATCTGTGTTGTCTTTTTGGGAACTATTTTGGGTGTTGTCTTGGCTTTTGGGCAACGTTCAAAGTTTAAACCGCTTGTTTGGCTGGCCAATTTGTACGTTTGGATTTTCCGTGGGACACCGATGATGGTTCAGATTATGATTGCCTTTGCTCTTATGCATATCAATGCCCCGACTATTCAGGTTGGAATTTTGGGTGTTGATCTTTCTCGTCTGATTCCAGGGATTTTGATTATCTCTATGAATAGTGGTGCTTATGTTTCTGAGACTGTTCGTGCTGGAATCAATGCAGTTCCAAAAGGTCAGCTAGAGGCGGCTTATTCGCTAGGGATTCGTCCTAAAAATGCGATGCGCTATGTGATTTTGCCACAAGCCATCAAAAATATCTTGCCAGCATTGGGGAACGAATTTATCACCATTATCAAGGACAGCTCCCTCTTATCAGCTATCGGTGTTATGGAGTTGTGGAACGGGGCTACAACAGTCTCTACAACAACCTATCTACCTTTAACCCCACTTTTATTTGCAGCCTTTTATTACTTGATTATGACCTCTATTTTGACAGTAGCCTTGAAAGCTTTTGAAAAACGTATGGGACAAGGAGATAAGAAATAATGACAGAAACCTTGATAAAAATTGAAAATTTACATAAATCATTTGGAAAGAATGAAGTATTAAAGGGCATCAACCTCGAGATTAAAAGAGGAGAAGTTGTCGTTATCATCGGTCCTTCGGGGAGCGGGAAATCTACCTTGCTTCGCTCTATGAATTTGTTGGAAGAAGCAACTAAAGGGAAGGTTATCTTTGAGGGAGTCGATATTACGGACAAAAAGAATGACCTGTTTGCCATGCGTGAGAAGATGGGCATGGTTTTCCAACAATTCAATCTCTTTCCTAATATGACTGTGATGGAAAATATCACCTTGTCACCTATCAAGACCAAAGGTGAGAGCAAGGCTGTTGCTGAGAAGAGAGCTCAGGAACTTTTGGAAAAAGTTGGTTTACCAGATAAGGCAGACGCTTATCCACAGAGTTTGTCAGGTGGCCAGCAACAACGGATTGCCATCGCGCGTGGGTTGGCCATGGAACCAGATGTTTTGCTCTTTGATGAGCCAACTTCAGCCTTGGACCCTGAGATGGTTGGAGAAGTTCTAGCTGTTATGCAAGACCTTGCCAAGTCAGGAATGACCATGGTTATCGTAACACATGAAATGGGATTTGCCCGTGAGGTGGCAGATCGTGTTATCTTTATGGCAGACGGTGTGGTTGTTGAAGATGGGACACCTGAGCAGATTTTTGAACAAACCCAAGAACAACGGACTAAAGATTTCTTGAGTAAGGTTTTATAAGTTAGCTTTGTTTAGCTATTTGTAGTCAACTTTACATATAAAATATAGATTAATGAAAAGCTCAACCAGAGCTTTTTCTTATAGTTTGAAACTATAGGATAGCCTAGGAAAGAAGTGTTAGAGGGGACCAACAGTTTTTGGTATAATGGAAGATATTTGAAAGAAAAGAGAAGTGATATGACACAGATTATTGATGGGAAAGCTTTAGCGGCCAAATTGCAGGGGCAGTTGGCTGAAAAGACTGCAAAATTAAAGGAAGAAACAGGTCTAGTGCCTGGTTTGGTAGTGATTTTGGTTGGGGACAATCCAGCCAGCCAAGTTTACGTTCGCAACAAGGAGAGGTCAGCTCTTGCGGCTGGTTTCCGTAGCGAAGTAGTGCGAGTTCCAGAGACCATTACTCAAGAGGAATTGTTAGACCTGATTGCTAAATACAATCAGGATCCAGCTTGGCATGGGATTTTGGTTCAGTTGCCATTACCAAAACACATTGATGAAGAGGCGGTTCTATTGGCTATTGACCCAGAAAAGGATGTGGATGGTTTCCATCCCCTAAATATGGGACGCCTTTGGTCTGGTCATCCAGTCATGATTCCTTCGACACCTGCAGGAATTATGGAGATGTTTCATGAATATGGGATTGACTTGGAAGGTAAAAATGCGGTCGTCATCGGTCGTTCCAATATCGTTGGAAAACCCATGGCTCAGCTTCTTTTGGCCAAGAATGCAACAGTGACCTTGACTCACTCACGCACCCATAATCTTGCCAAGGTGGCTGCTAAAGCAGATATTCTGGTGGTCGCAATCGGTCGTGCTAAATTTGTGACTGCTGACTTTGTCAAACCAGGTGCGGTAGTCATTGACGTTGGGATGAATCGCGATGAAAATGGTAAGCTCTGTGGGGATGTTGATTATGAGGCAGTTGCCCCACTTGCTAGCCATATTACGCCAGTCCCTGGAGGTGTCGGTCCTATGACCATTACTATGCTGATGGAGCAAACTTATCAAGCAGCACTTCGGACATTGGATAGAAAATAAGAGAAAAATCGCTGAAGAGAGTGTATTTTCTATAGCTATATCTGAAATGGCAGAAATGAGTATTAAATTGGCTCTTTGTCAACTGTAGTGGGTTGATGAAAAGCTAAGATCTAGAAAGGACAAATTTCGTCCTTTCTTTTTTAATGTTCAGAGCGATAAAAATCCTTTTTTTGAAGTTTTCAAAGTTCCGAAAACCAAAGGCATTGCGCTTGATAAGCTTGATGAGATTATTAGTGGCTTCCAATTTTGCGTTAGAATAGGGTAGTTGAAGAGCGTTGACAATTTTCTCTTTGTCCTTGATAAAGGTTTTAAAAACAGTCTGAAAAAGAGGATGAACCAGCTTAAGATTGTCCTCAATGAGTCCGAAAAATTTGTCTGCCTCCTTGTTCTGAAAGTGAAAAAGCAGGAGCTGGTAGAGATGATAGTGGTGTTTCAAGTCCTCTGAATAGCTAAAAAGCTTGTCTAAAATCTCTTTATTCGTCAAGTGCATGCGAAAAGTAGGGCGATAAAAACGTTTATCGCTGAGTTTACGACTATCCTGTTGGATGAGTTTCCAGTAGCGTTTGATGGCCTTGTATTCATGAGATTTTCGTTCAAACTGATTCATGATTTGGACACGCAAACGACTCATAGCACGGCTTATATGTTGTACAATGTGAAAGAAATCCAACACGATTTTAGCGTTTGGGAGTGAAACAGTTTGGGAGACTGTTTCAGCCTGAGCATAGAAATTCGAAAGCGAAGTTGTTTAGCTAAGTCATAGTAAGGGCTAAACATATCCATAGTAATGATTTTCACCTGACAACGAACGGCTCTATCGTAGCGAAGAAAGCGACTTCGAATAATAGCTTGTGTTCGTCCCTCAAGAACAGTGATGATATTGATATTGTCAAAATCTTGCGCAATGAAACTCATCTTTCCCTTGGTAAAGGAGTACTCATCCCAAGACATAATCTCAGGCAGACGAGAAAAATCATGCTTAAAGTGAAAGTCATTAAGCTTGCGAATGACAGTTGAAGTTGAAATAGACAACTGATGGGCAATATCGGTCCAAGAAGTCTTTTCAATCAGCTTCTGAGCAATTTTTTGGTTGATGATACGAGGGATTTGATGATTTTTCTTTACTAGAGGAGTCTCAGCAACCATCATTTTCAAGCAATGATAGCACCTAAAACGGCGTTTTCTAAGGAGAATTCTAGTAGGCATACCAATCGTTTCAAGATAAGGAATTTTAGAAGGTTTTTGAAAGTCATATTTCTTCATTTGACTTCCGCACTCAGGACAAGATGGAGCTTTATAGTCCAGTTTGGCGATGATTTCCATGTGTGTATCCTTATTGATGATGTCTAAAATCTGGATATTAGGGTCTTTAATGTCTAGTAATTTTGTGATAAAATGTAATTGTTCCATATGATTCTTTCTAATGAGTTGTTTTGTCGCTTTTCATTATAGATCTTATGGGACTTTTTTTCTACACAAAAATAGGCTTTTTTCTAAAAATCCCTAGTCAAGCGCTTTATTTTTTTGTATAATAGAAGTAGTAAAGTATAGATAAGAAGAGAAAAGCATGATTACACTATTTTTATCACCGAGCTGTACATCATGTCGTAAGGCGAAGGCCTGGTTAGAAAAACATAAGGTTCCCTTTGTGGAACACAATATTATGACCAGTCCTTTAACAAGAAAAGAATTGCAACACATCCTTTCCTTGACCGAAAATGGTACTGATGACATCATTTCAACTCGTTCAAAAATTTTTCAAAAATTGAATATTGATGTAGAGAGTATCTCGGTATCGGAATTGCTTCATTTGATTGAGCAGTACCCTAGTCTTTTGCGTCGTCCCATTATTATTGATGCCAAGCGCATGCAAATCGGTTTTAATGAAGATGAGATTCGTGCTTTTCTCCCTCGTAGTTACCGTAAGCAAGAACTAAAAGAAGCAAGAATGAGAGCTGGTATTAGTTAATGAACAAACAGTATAGTTACCCACTAGATTTGTCGTGGAGCACTGAAGAACTTGCTTCAGTGCTTTCTTTTTTTAATGATGTTGAAGCTGCCTATGAAGGCAAGGTAGAGGCTAAAAAGTTATTGGACTCTTATAAGGGGTTCAAGGCGGTTGTGCCAAGCAAGAGTGAAGAAAAACGTTTGGGACGAGAATTGGAAACAGTCAGTGGCTATTCGCTTTACCGAGCAGTTCAGGCGGCTAAGGAAAAAGGGGAAGGAAAGATTTCTCTTGGAAAGTAAATTTGAATTTGCTAAAGAGCTAATTAAGAAAGTGGGTCAGTACATTCTTGACCATATGCAGGAAGATTTGTGTGTTGAGATCAAGTCCTCTCCAACAGATTTGGTGACCAGACTGGACAAGGAAGTTCAGGAGCTATTGGTTGGTGAGATTTTGTCTCGTTATCCTGAGGATAAGATTTGTGCTGAAGAGGGCTGTTTGCGAGCTTCAGTTCAAGAGGGCAAGGTTTGGATCATTGATCCCATTGATGGGACCAATAATTTTGTCGCCCAGCAGGAAGATTTTGCTGTTATGATGGCTTATTTTGAAAATGGTCAGGGACAGTTTGGACTGATTTATGATGTGATCAAAGGGGATTGTTACCACGGTGGTGGGGAATTTCCAGTTTGTCTAAATGATAGGCCCCTAGCTCCCTTTAAAGCCAAACCACTTGGAGATTTTCTCATTGCAGGAAATAGTGGTATGTTGGAAACCAATGAATGGGGCTTGGCTGATTTGGGTCGAGCAGCACTTGGTGTTCGTGTCTATGGGAGTGCGGCCATCAGTTTTGCCAAGATTTTGTCAGGGCGTTTGTTGACCTATGTCACCTATCTGCAACCATGGGATTATGCTGCGGCTAGTATTTTAGGGGAAAGTCTGGGCTATCGGGTTGTAACCCTTTTTGGTGAAGCTCCTGATTTTCAAACCAGACAACCGGTCATGATGCTACCTCTTGAGATGCAGGAGGAAATTCAGTCCTATATTTACGAAAGGAAAAGAACTTAAATGCAATTTCCAGAAGGATTTGTTGAAAAATATGAAGAGATACTAGGAGATGAGGCAAGAGATTTTCTTGCCTCTTTTGAGGAGGAAGCGGTTTCGGCCTTTCGGGTTAATCCTTTAAAAGAAGCGCCAGTTTCCTTTCCTGATGCCATTCCTCAAACTCCTTGGGGACATTATGGGAAGGTATCAGGGAAATCGCCTGAGCATGCTACTGGTTTGATTTATTCGCAAGAACCTGCTGCTCAGATGGTTGCTCAGGTAGCCCAGCCCAGTCCTGGCATGAAAGTCTTGGATTTGGCTGCTGCACCGGGTGGCAAATCAACTCAACTAGCAGCCTATCTAGCAGGGGAAGGGCTACTTGTTTCCAATGAAATTTCAAGCAAACGGGCTAAGATTTTAGTAGAAAATATGGAGCGCTTTGGAGCGACCAATATCGTGGTGACCAATGAATCTGCCGACCGCTTGGCAAAGGTTTTTAAGGGCTATTTTGATCTGATTGTCCTTGATGCCCCTTGCTCTGGGGAAGGGATGTTTCGTAAGCAACCAGATGCTATGGACTATTGGAGCTTAGATTATCCGAGTCAATGTGCTAGCTTGCAAAGAGAGATTCTATCGGATGCGGTGACCATGCTAGCTGAAGGCGGTCGATTTGTTTATTCAACATGCACCTGGGCACCCGAGGAAAACGAAGAGATTGTCAATTGGCTACTGAAAGAGTATGATTTTGACTTGTTGCCAGTAGAGCATATCAATGGAATGGTCGCTGGTATTGACCTGCCAGAGACGGCTCGTATGTATCCTCATCAGTTTAAGGGAGAGGGTCAGTTTGTCGCCCATCTACAGTTTAAGGGTAACAATCCAGCTCCTAAATTTAAGGCAAGTAAGAGTAACCTCAGCCGAGAACAAGTTGCCTTGTGGCAGGAATTTGCCCAAAAACACTTGAAAATCAATCTAAGGGGGATCTTGCAGACTTTTGGTGACCAACTCTATCTCTTACCAGAACTTTTACCAGATTTAGGGAAACTCAAGATTGCTCGCAATGGCCTGCATCTGGGTACCTTTAAGAAAAAACGCTTTGAGCCTAGTTTTGCTCTTGGTCTAGCCTTGAAACCGAGTCAGGTCAAGCAGTCGGTTGAAATTGACCAAGAAGCATTTGTAAAGTATGTGGCTGGAGAAACCGTTCAGCTGGCGGAAAGTATGCCAAATGGTTGGTACCAAGTTTTGGTTCAAGGCAATGGCTTGGGCTTTGCTAAGGTGACTGGAAATGTTTTGAAAAATTATTTTCCAAAAGGCCTCAGATTCAAGTGAAAATGCTAGTCAAAGTAGCTTGTCTATGTTATAGTTGAAGTATGGATTTTTTCAAATTGTCTTTCATTTTAAGTCAAAATTGGTGGAGAAGATAACTGAGTAAATTTCAAGTAAAATCAAGCTAAGAACTTCAGTTGACTCCCAATTTTAAAAAGAAAAATATAAATAAATAGTTGAAAAAATTCACAGCATTCACCATTATTTTCAAGGAGAAAAACAGTGAAAAAAAGGAAAAAACTCGCTCTATCCCTTGCAGCTCTTTTTCTGGCAGGTTCTTTAGCGGGATGTGCTAGCTGGATTGATCGTGGAGAATCCATGACAGCTGTTGGTTCAACAGCTCTTCAGCCCTTGGTCGAAGCAGCAGCAGATGAATTTGGCTCTATGCACGTTGGGAAAACAGTCAACGTTCAAGGTGGAGGATCTGGTACAGGTCTGTCTCAGGTTCAATCTGGAGCCGTTGATGTAGGAAATTCAGACGTATTTGCCGAGGAAAAAGACGGTATCAACGCCTCTGCTCTAGTGGACCACAAGGTTGCAGTAGCGGGCTTGGCGGTGATTGTGAACAAGGAAGTTGATGTTGAAAATCTGACAACTGAACAACTCCGTAGCATCTTCACAGGTCAAGTGACCAACTGGAAAGAGGTCGGTGGAAAAGATCTAGCCATTTCTATTATCAACCGTGCAGCAAGTTCTGGTTCGCGTGCAACCTTTGATAGTGTTGTCATGGATGGCCAATCTGCCATGCAGAGTCAAGAACAGGATTCAAATGGGATGGTCAAAAACATTGTTTCCCAGACACCAGGAGCCATTTCTTACCTAGCCTTTGCCTATGTGGATGACTCGGTGAAACGCATGAAGTTGAATGGCTATGAGCCAATTGCAGAAAATGTTACAAGCAATAACTGGCCTTTGTGGTCTTACGAACACATGTATACCCTAGGTCAACCAAATGAATTGGTGGCAGAATTTCTCAACTTTGTCCTCTCAGATGAAGCGCAAAGTGGAATCGTTAAGGGGATGGGTTACATTTCTGTTAAGGAAATGAAGGTTGAAAAAGATGCTGTAGGAACGGTGACAGCACTAGAAGGGAGTCAATAATGAATCAAGAAGAATTAGCTAAAAAATTACTTTCTCCCTCAAAGAACTCTCGTTTAGAGAAACTTGGAAAAGGCTTGACCTTTGCCTGTCTGTCTTTGATTGTCATTATTGTGGCTATGATTTTGATATTCGTAGCCCAAAAAGGTTTGTCGACCTTCTTTGTAAATGGGGTTAATATCTTTGATTTCCTATTTGGCCAAACTTGGAATCCTTCAGGGAAACAATTTGGTGCCCTTCCCATGATTTTGGGTTCCTTTATTGTCACAATCCTATCAGCCCTTATCGCAACTCCTTTTGCCATTGGTGCGGCAGTCTTTATGACAGAAGTATCACCAAAAGGTGCTAGAATCTTGCAACCAGCTATTGAATTGCTAGTCGGGATTCCTTCAGTCGTGTATGGATTTATCGGTTTGCAGGTCGTAGTTCCCTTTGTCCGCAGTGTCTTTGGTGGAACTGGTTTTGGGATTTTGTCAGGGATTTTCGTTCTCTTTGTCATGATTTTACCGACGGTAACCTTTATGACAACCGATAGCTTGCGTGCGGTGCCTCGTCACTACCGCGAAGCTAGTTTGGCTATGGGGGCCACTCGTTGGCAAACCATCTGGCGCGTGACCTTGAAGGCAGCGCGTTCAGGGATTTTCACAGCAGTGGTCTTTGGGATGGCGCGTGCCTTTGGTGAGGCCTTGGCCATTCAGATGGTGGTTGGAAACTCAGCCGTTGTCCCAACTTCATTGACAACACCTGCTGCGACCTTGACCTCTGTGTTGACCATGGGTATCGGAAATACCGTCATGGGTACAGTTGATAATAACGTTCTCTGGTCACTGGCCTTAGTCTTGCTTTTGATGAGTTTGGCCTTCAACAGTGTGATTAAATTGATTACGAAAGAAAGAGGAAAGAAAAACTATGCACGCTAAGAAATTAGATAAAATTGCAACAGCTGTCCTCTACTCAATTGCAGGAATTATCGTTGCCATCTTGGCATCCTTGATTCTTTATATCTTGGTTCGTGGTTTGCCCCACATCTCTTGGTCTTTCTTGACTGGCAAATCATCATCTTACCAAGCAGGTGGAGGGATTGGAATTCAGCTTTATAATTCCTTCTTCCTTTTGGTTATTACCTTGATTATCTCTGTGCCTTTGTCTATGGGAGCTGGGATTTTCCTAGCTGAATATGCCAAAAAAGGTCCTGTGACCAATTTTGTCAGAACCTGTATTGAAATCTTGTCTTCACTGCCATCAGTGGTTGTGGGTCTCTTTGGTTACTTGATTTTTGTAGTTCAGTTTGAGTATGGATTTTCAATCATTTCAGGTGCCTTGGCCTTGACGGTCTTTAACCTGCCTCAGATGACTCGTAATGTTGAGGACAGCTTGAAACACGTTCACCATACGCAACGTGAGGCCGGCTTGGCCCTTGGGATTTCTCGTTGGGAGACAGTTGTCCATGTGGTCATTCCAGAAGCTCTCCCAGGTATTGTGACGGGGGTTGTCTTGGCCTCTGGTCGTATCTTTGGTGAGGCTGCGGCTCTTATCTATACAGCAGGACAATCCGCTCCAGCTCTGGACTGGTCTAACTGGAATATTCTCAGTGTGACCAGCCCAATCTCTATCTTCCGTCAAGCAGAAACCTTGGCTGTCCATATCTGGAAAGTCAATAGTGAAGGAACCATTCCAGATGGAACTATCGTATCAGCAGGTTCTGCAGCAGTTCTCTTGATCTTTATCCTCATCTTTAACTTTGGAGCCCGCAAACTCGGAAGCTACCTACATAAGAAATTAACCGCTGCCTAAAGGAGAAGCCATGTCAAAATATAATTGGGATGAAAAGCATATCATCACCTTTCCTGAAGAGAAAGTGGCCCTCTCTACTAAGGATTTACATGTTTACTACGGTAAAAATGAATCTATCAAGGGCATCGATATGCAATTTGAAAAAAATAAAATTACAGCCTTAATTGGCCCTTCTGGTTCAGGGAAATCAACCTACCTCCGCAGTCTCAACCGTATGAATGATACCATTGATATTGCCAAGGTAACAGGTCAAATTCTCTATCAAGGGATTGATGTCAACCGTCCAGAAATCAATGTTTATGAGATGCGTAAGCATATCGGAATGGTTTTCCAACGACCAAATCCTTTTGCCAAGTCTATCTACCGCAATATCACTTTTGCTCATGAACGTGCAGGGGTTAAGGACAAGCAAGTCTTGGATGAAATTGTGGAAACTTCTCTTCGTCAGGCTGCCCTTTGGGACCAGGTCAAAGATGATTTGCACAAGTCAGCCTTGACCCTATCAGGTGGTCAGCAGCAACGTCTCTGTATCGCTCGTGCTATCTCTGTTAAACCAGATATTCTCTTGATGGACGAACCAGCGTCCGCCTTGGATCCGATTGCGACAGCCCAGTTGGAAGAAACTATGTTGGAATTGAAGAAGGACTTTACCATCATCATTGTGACCCACAGTATGCAGCAGGCTGCGCGTGCTAGTGACTACACAGGATTTTTCTACTTGGGCGATTTGATTGAGTACGATAAGACCTCTAATATTTTCCAAAATGCCAAACTACAGTCAACCAATGACTACGTAACAGGACACTTTGGATAGAAAGGAAACAGTATGACAGAAGCGATTTTACAGGTGTCAGACCTGTCCGTTTACTACAATCAAAAAAAGGCCTTGAATAGTGTTTCCCTATCTTTCCAACCTAAGGAAATTACAGCCTTGATTGGTCCATCTGGATCAGGAAAGTCAACTCTTCTTAAGGCTATCAACCGTATGGGGGATCTCAATCCAGAGGTGACTACAACTGGTTCGGTGGTTTACAACGGCCACAACATTTACAGTCCACGTACAGATACAGTTGAATTGCGGAAGGAAATCGGTATGGTTTTCCAACAACCAAATCCCTTCCCTATGTCTATCTACGAAAATGTTGTTTACGGGCTTCGTATCAATGGAGTGAAGGATAAGCAGATTCTGGATGAAGCGGTAGAAAAAGCCTTGCAACGAGCTTCTATCTGGGATGAGGTCAAGGATCGCCTGCATGATTCAGCTATCGGGCTTTCAGGCGGACAACAGCAACGTGTCTGTGTTGCCCGTGTCTTGGCAACCAGTCCTAAAATCATTCTCTTGGATGAACCGACTTCAGCCTTGGACCCTATCTCGGCCGGTAAGATTGAGGAAACCTTGTATGGCTTAAAAGATAAATACACCATGCTCTTGGTTACGCGTTCCATGCAACAAGCCTCTCGTATCTCTGACAAGACAGGATTTTTCCTAGATGGAGATTTGATTGAGTTTAACGATACCAAGAAGATGTTCCTCAACCCACAACACAAGGAAACAGAAGATTATATTTCAGGAAAATTTGGATAAGGAGATAAATGATGTTACGTTCTCAATTTGAAGAAGATTTAGAGAAATTACACAACCAGTTCTACGCAATGGGACAAGAAGTGCTATCCCAAATCAATCGTACAGTGCGTGCCTTTGTTACTCATGACCGAGATTTGGCCAAAGAAGTCATCGAAGACGATGCAGAAGTAAACGAATACGAAGTGAAATTGGAGAAGAAATCATTTGAAATGATTGCCCTTCAACAACCCGTTTCTCAGGACTTGCGTACTGTTTTGACAGTCTTGAAGGCTGTATCTGACTTGGAACGTATGGGGGACCATGCTGTTTCTATTGCTAAAGCAGCAATTCGTATGAAGGGGGAGCAACGCATCCCAGCTGTTGAAGAAGAAATTAAGAGAATGGGTCGCGATGTCAAGAACTTCGTTGAAGCAGCCCTTGAACTCTATCTCAATGGTTCAGTTGACCAGGCCTATGAAGTAGCAGCTATGGATGAAAAAATCAACCATTACTTTGATAGCATTCGTGACTTGGCTACAGAAGAAATCAAGAAAAATCCAGATGCCATCGTTACAGGTCGTGATTACTTCCAAGTGATTGCCTTCTTGGAACGTATTGGAGACTATGCTAAAAATATCTGTGAATGGGTTGTTTACTTTGAAACAGGTAAGATTGTCGAACTATAAAGTATTCAAATGATAAAATTATTGTGAAAGCTTACTTTTTAATACAGTAAGCTTTCATTGTTATAGATGGTTTACTTTGTCAGAGGTGAATAATGAACTACATACAGAATATCAGAAAAAAAGTTGGAAAAGATAAAATTATTTTAAATTTTACCTGTGGAATATTAAGTCAATCAGGAAAAATTTTATTACAAAAACGAGCAGATAAAGGAACGTGGGGATTACCAGGTGGTGCTCTTGAATTAGGAGAATCGGCTTTAGAAGCTTTAGTGCGAGAGTTTTATGAAGAAACAGGAGTCGAAGTGAGGGTGGAAAAACTCTTAAATGTTTATACAAAATATTCAGACAGTTATCCGAATGGTGATGAGGCTCAAGTTCTTACAATCTTGTATTTAGTTTCATCTGAAACTTCTATCTCTATAAATTTTTTTACAAGTGATGAAACTTTAGAATTAGGATTTTTTGATCATAGTGACATACAAAATATTGCAATTGTAAACCAGCAGCATCAAGATATGATAAATGATTTTTTTGAAAATAAGTTCCCAATAGATAGATAAACTAACCACTGTATTTCTATTTTTTAGTAAATATATTTTATGAAAATGTAAGAAAAACACTTGACAAGTAACTTGAATAGCGTTATAATTATACAAAATCAACAGAGAGGTTGTTTATTTATGAAATCAAAAAAATGGATATTTGTTTTATGTAGTTTTCTTGCAAGTTTCTTCTTAGTAGCTTGCCAGTCAGGTTCTAATGGTTCTCAGTCAGCTGTTGAAGCCATTAAGCAAAAGGGGAAATTAGTTGTGGCGACTAGTCCTGATTATGCACCTTTTGAATTCCAATCCTTAGTTGACGGAAAAAACCAGGTAGTCGGTGCGGATATTGATATGGCTCAAGCTATCGCTGATGAACTTGGGGTTAAGTTGGAAATCTCAAGCATGAGTTTTGACAATGTCTTGACTAGTCTTCAAACAGGTAAGGCTGACCTAGCAGTTGCAGGAATTAGTGCTACTGATGAGAGAAAAGAAGTCTTTGATTTTTCAATCCCTTACTATGAAAACAAGATTAGTTTCTTGGTTCGTAAGGCTGATGTAGAAAAATACAAGGATTTAACTAGCCTAGAAAGTGCTAATATTGCAGCCCAAAAAGGGACTGTTCCAGAATCAATGGTCAAGGAACAATTGCCAAAAGCGCAATTGACTTCCCTAACTAATATGGGTGAAGCTGTCAATGAATTGCAGGCTGGAAAAGTAGATGCTGTTCATATGGATGAGCCTGTTGCGCTTAGCTATGCTGCTAAAAATGCCGACCTAGCTGTCGCAACTGTCAGCTTGAAGATGAAGGACGGTGAAGCCAATGCCGTTGCCCTTAGAAAAAATAGTGCTGATTTGAAAGAAGTGGTGGACAAGGTCATCCAAAAACTCAAGGATGACGGTACCTACCAAAAATATCTTGAAAAAGCGGCAACCTTAACAGAAGTTGAAGAATAATACTCAATGAAAANNTAAGACTGACGAAGTCAGTTACATATATCTACGGTAAGGCGACGCTGACGTGGTTTGAAGAGATTTTCGAAGAGTATAAGAAAAAAGCAGAGTTGGAAGTCAGTCCAATTCTGCTTTTAAATAGTTTAAAACCTTTTCCAGATTATCTAAGGACACCTTGGCAAATTGATAAGGACAGGTGCTTAAATAGGCCTCTTCAAAGAAATCCAAGCCCAGTTGACTGTGTTTGAGACTGGCAATTTTAGGATACTGTCTCAGGTCTAGTAATACACCATCGTGAAGCGGGAAATGAGGAAGGGGGCAAGGAGTGTTAGCTAATCTTTCCTCGAGTTGTTTTTGGTAGTCTTCCTGATTGGACAATCGAGCTAGACGATTTTTCTCAAATAATTGACTGTCAATATAGAGTGACAGGGCCTTTTGCATGATGAGGTTGCTGTCGTAATCTAGGATATTTTTGTAAGCCACAAAGGCTTCTTTGATAGCATTTGGAAGAATGAGTGACGTAATCCGCAGGGCTGGAAAGAGGCTGGTTGAGAAGGACTTGATGTAAATGATCCGCTCCTCTGTATCCAGATAGTGGAAGGTCTGACCCTTCTTGGAATCCAAATCCCCCAGATAATCGTCTTCGACGATATAAACACCATACTTGGCAGCTAAGTCAAGAATAGCCCGTTTGTCCTGCTCAGAATAGGAATGCCCCAGAGGATAGTGAAAACGAGGAATGGTATAGAAAAACTTAATTTTTCCTGTTTTGAAGTGGCCTTCCAGCTCTTCCAAGTCAATCCCATCAACGCCTCGTTCAATCGTTTGATAGTTCAGACCCTGAGCAATCAAGAGGCGATTCATACGATGGTAGGTTGGCTGTTCTACCAAGATTTCCTTGGCTTGGCTAGGAAAGGATATTTGAGAAAGGATAAACAAGGCTTGTTGGGTTCCAGAAGTCAGTACCAGTTGGTCAGCCTTGCAGTAGAGGGCTTGGTCAAAGAGGAGTTTATGAATGGACTGTCTTAGGTCTTCTAATCCTTCTTGGTTGTCATAGTAGTTGAAGAGGTAGTTTTCCCGGCCAATCAAGGTTTCATTGACACAGAGTCGGAAATCGTCATAGGCGCTGGCATGTTCGTCCGTAACCTCGATTTCTAGGTCCTGATGTTGCCCTTGTTCTAATACATAGTAGCCACTCTGGGGCTTGGCATAGAGGTATTGTTCGTGCCGTAATTCCAGCAGGGCGCGTTGAATGGTGTCCTTGCTGCAGTGAAAGTCAAGGCTCAGTTGACGGATAGAAGGCAGGCGACTTCCCGTCGGAAAACGTCCAGACTCGATACCGTTTTTTAGATAGGAAACGACCTCTTGGTACTTGCTTTGTTTCTTCATTCCAAACCTCCCTTGATTTTGTTACATTGTACCCTTTTTTTTCTTTCTTGGCAATGTCTAGGGTGTTTCTCTCGTTCACATCTAGGGGCAAATGTGGTATACTTAGGAGTAAGATTTATAGAATAACAGACAAGAAAGTGAATGGATAAGAACGTGCAGGAACCAGTGAAATTATTTCAATACAATACCCTTGGAGCCTTGATGGCTGGCCTTTATGGTGGTACTATGACAGTAGGAGAATTGCTAGAACATGGTGACCTTGGTTTGGGAACCTTGGATTCTATTGATGGAGAATTGATTGTCTTAGATGGCAAGGCCTATCAGGCCAAAGGGTCAGGAGACCAGCCAGAAATTGTAGAAGTATCACCAGATGCCCTTATTCCTTATGCAGCAGTAGTACCACATCAGGCAGAGGTCATTTTCCGCCAGCGCTTTGAGATGACAGACAAGGAATTGGAAGAACGAATCGAGTCTTATTATGATGGGGAAAATCTTTTCCGCTCAATTAAGATTCGTGGTGAATTTTCACATATGCATGTGCGCATGATTCCCAAGTCGACACCAGATACCAAGTTTGCTGAGGTCGCAACCCATCAACCGGAATATAGTCGTGACAATGTGGCGGGAACCATCGTTGGTTTCTGGACGCCTGAGATTTTCCATGGGGTTAGTGTGGCAGGTTACCATCTGCACTTCATCTCAGATGATTTGACCTTCGGTGGGCATGTCATGGACTTTGTCATCAAGGAAGGCATTATCGAGGTGGGAGCAGTTGACCAGTTGGATCAACGTTTCCCAGTCCAAGATCGTCAATACTTGTTTGCTAAGTTTAATGTTGACGAGATGAAAAAAGATATTGAAAAGGCGGAATAGGAGAAGAAAATGACCATTCATATTATCATTACCATGTTGCTGTTACTGGCTTTCTTGATAGGGAGCATTTGGTATGCCAGAAAGAAATACCAGATTAATCTAGCTGTTTTGGGCTTGGGGGCTGTTGCTTTCTTTGTCTCTTCACAGATTTTAGAAAAACTGGTGCATATCTTTGTTTTGCATCCTCAAAAAGACGGTAGTATTGCCCTCTTGCAAGACCATCCGCTTGTCTATATCATCTATGGCCTAGCCATGGCAGCATTTTTTGAGGAAACGGCTCGTCTTGTTTTCTTCAAATGGTTGGAGAAAAAGAGAAGTTTGGAAAAGGCAGACGCCTTGGCCTATGGACTGGGGCATGGTGGCTTGGAATTAATTTTCCTGGGTCTTGCTAGTTTGTTTAATCTCTACATCGTTCTCTCAGCAGTTCAAACTCAGGATCCACAGGTTATGCAATTACTGTCTGAAAATATGTTGAAGACTATCCAGTCGCTATCGGTCTGGCAGATTTATTTGCTTGGTTTTGAGCGAATCTTGGCGCTAGGTTTTCAATTACTCTTGACAGTTTGGGTTTACCAAGCTGTTCGCCAGAAGAAATGGATTTATCTCCTAGCAGCCTATGGCCTACATGCCTTCTTTGATCTGGCACCATCTCTAGTCCAAGTTGGCTGGCTGACCAATCCAGTCTTGGCGGAAGTTGTCCTAGCACTAGAGCTCGTTCTGGTTGCCTATGGAACCAAGGCAATCTTTTGCAAAAAATCATAAGAAAAAGGGGGAAACCTCTTTTTTGTTTAAAATAAGCCTAAGATTTTTTTAGGGTCGTCAAATGGTCTTAAAAATGGTATAATGGAATGAATTTTGTAAAAGGAAGAGTGACATGTCTGTAAGAGAAAAAATGCTTGAAATCCTAGAAGGAATTGATATCCGTTTTAAGGAACCCTTGCATAGCTATAGTTATACAAAAGTAGGTGGAGAGGCCGATTATTTGGTCTTTCCACGAAATCGTTTTGAGTTGGCGCGTGTTGTTAAATTTGCCAATCAAGAAAATATTCCTTGGATGGTTCTTGGAAATGCCAGCAACATCATCGTTCGTGATGGTGGGATTCGTGGATTTGTCATCTTGTGTGACAAGCTCAATAACGTTTCCGTTGATGGCTATACCATTGAAGCAGAAGCTGGTGCTAACTTGATTGAAACAACTCGCATTGCCCTTCGTCATAGTTTGACGGGTTTCGAGTTTGCTTGTGGCATTCCTGGAAGCGTCGGCGGTGCTGTCTTTATGAATGCGGGTGCATACGGAGGAGAGATTGCACACATCTTGCAGTCTTGTAAGGTCTTGACCAAGGATGGAGAAATCGAGACCCTGTCTGCCAAAGATTTGGCTTTTGGTTACCGCCATTCAGCCATTCAGGAGTCTGGTGCAGTTGTCTTGTCAGCTAAATTTGCCCTAGCCCCAGGAACCCATCAGGTTATCAAGCAGGAAATGGACCGCTTGACGCACCTACGTGAACTCAAGCAACCTTTGGAATACCCATCTTGTGGTTCGGTATTTAAGCGTCCTGTTGGGCATTTTGCAGGTCAGTTAATTTCAGAAGCTGGTTTGAAAGGCTATCGTATCGGTGGCGTAGAAGTGTCTGAAAAGCACGCAGGATTTATGATCAATGTCGCAGATGGAACGGCCAAAGACTACGAGGACTTGATTGAGTCTGTTATCGAAAAAGTCAAGGAACACTCAGGTATCACGCTTGAAAGAGAAGTCCGTATTTTAGGTGAAAGCAAGTAGGAAGCTGTAGTTGAAAAGCTGCTGCTATGTCATGGAAAGGGGGTGAAAGCCTATCGTTAGTGCAGAAGAATGTAGGCAGTTTAATCTCCTACACGAGGTAGTGACGGCCTGACAGAGCCCTGATCTGTTAATCTATGAAAAAGAAGGAATAAATGACAATTGAAAAAACCAATTATTGAATTCAAAAACGTCTCAAAAGTTTTTGAAGACAGCAACACCAAGGTTCTCAAAGACATCAACTTTGAGTTGGAAGAAGGGAAGTTCTATACTCTTCTAGGCGCGTCTGGTTCAGGGAAATCAACTATCCTTAACATCATTGCAGGTTTACTGGATGCGACGACAGGAGATATTTTGCTGGATGGTGTCCGTATCAATGACATCCCAACCAACAAGCGAGACGTCCATACGGTCTTCCAATCCTATGCCTTGTTTCCACATATGAATGTGTTTGAAAATGTTGCCTTTCCACTTCGCTTGCGTAAAATTGACAAGAAAGAAATCGAGAAACGCGTAGCGGAAGTTCTCAAGATGGTTCAGTTGGAAGGTTACGAAAAACGTTCCATTCGTAAACTTTCTGGAGGACAACGTCAGCGTGTGGCTATTGCCCGTGCCATCATCAACCAACCTCGTGTGGTTTTGTTGGACGAGCCCTTGTCAGCGCTGGACTTGAAATTAAGAACAGACATGCAGTACGAGCTCCGTGAATTGCAACAACGATTGGGCATTACCTTTGTCTTTGTCACTCACGATCAGGAAGAAGCGCTGGCCATGAGTGACTGGATTTTCGTTATGAATGATGGCGAGATTGTCCAGTCTGGAACACCTGTGGACATCTACGATGAGCCAATCAACCACTTTGTTGCCACCTTTATCGGTGAGTCAAATATCTTGCCAGGAACCATGATTGAGGACTACTTGGTTGAGTTTAACGGCAAACGCTTTGAAGCGGTCGATGGTGGGATGAAGCCAAATGAGCCTGTCGAGGTTGTCATTCGTCCAGAGGACTTGCGTATTACCCTTCCTGAAGAAGGCAAGCTCCAAGTTAAGGTCGATACCCAGCTCTTCCGTGGGGTGCACTATGAAATTATCGCCTATGACGAACTTGGAAATGAATGGATGATCCACTCAACCCGTAAGGCCATAGTGGGTGAGGAAATCGGTCTGGATTTTGAACCAGAAGACATCCACATCATGCGTCTCAATGAAACAGAAGAAGAGTTCGATGCCCGTATCGAAGAATATGTGGAAATCGAAGAGCAAGAAGCAGGTCTGATCAATGCAATCGAGGAGGAAAGAGATGAAGAAAACAAGCTCTAAACTCTTTGTAGTGCCCTACATGCTTTGGATTGCCCTCTTTGTCCTGGCACCCTTGGTCTTGATTTTCGGTCAATCCTTTTTCAATATCGAAGGCCAGTTTAGCTTAGAAAACTATAAATCTTACTTTGCGTCACAAAACTTGACCTACCTCAAAATGAGCTTTAACTCCGTGCTTTATGCAGGAATTGTGACCTTTGTAACCTTGCTTATCAGCTATCCAACAGCCCTCTTTTTGACCCGTCTCAAGCACCGTCAACTTTGGCTCATGCTGATTATCCTGCCAACCTGGGTCAATTTGCTCCTTAAAGCCTATGCCTTTATCGGGATTTTTGGTCAAAATGGCTCTATTAACCAATTCTTGGAATTTATCGGAATCGGTTCGCAACAGTTGCTCTTTACCGATTTCTCCTTTATCTTTGTCGCAAGCTACATCGAGCTTCCTTTTATGATTTTGCCCATTTTCAATGTCTTGGACGATATGGATAACAATCTCATCAATGCCAGCTATGACCTCGGTGCTACCAAGTGGGAGACTTTCCGCCATGTCATCTTCCCTCTATCGATGAATGGGGTGCGAAGTGGAGTTCAGTCGGTCTTTATCCCAAGTTTGAGTCTCTTCATGCTGACCCGTTTGATTGGTGGGAACCGCGTTATCACGCTGGGAACAGCCATTGAGCAGAACTTCCTGACCAATGACAACTACGGTATGGGTTCAACCATCGGTGTGATTCTCATCCTGACCATGTTCATCACCATGTGGGTGACCAAGGAAAGGAGAGAACGATGAAAAAATTTGCCAACCTTTATCTAGGACTGGTCTTTCTTGTCCTCTACCTGCCGATTTTTTACCTGATTGGCTATGCCTTTAATGCAGGCAATGACATGAATAGCTTTACAGGCTTTAGCTTGAGCCATTTTAAAACCATGTTTGGCGATGGTCGTCTTATGTTGATTGTAACTCAGACCTTTTTCTTGGCCTTCCTGTCAGCCTTGATTGCGACCATTATCGGGACTTTTGGTGCCATTTACATCTACCAGTCTCGTAAGAAATACCAAGAAGCCTTTCTATCACTCAATAATATCCTCATGGTTGCGCCTGACGTTATGATTGGTGCCAGCTTCTTGATTCTCTTTACCCAACTCAAGTTTTCACTTGGCTTTTTGACCGTTCTTTCTAGTCACGTGGCCTTCTCCATTCCTATCGTGGTCTTGATGGTTTTGCCTCGTCTCAAGGAAATGAACGGTGACATGATTCATGCGGCCTATGACCTTGGTGCCAGTCAATTTCAGATGTTCAAGGAAATTATGCTTCCTTACCTGACTCCGTCTATCATTGCAGGTTATTTCATGGCCTTCACCTATTCGCTAGATGACTTTGCTGTGACCTTCTTTGTGACGGGAAATGGCTTTTCAACCCTATCAGTCGAGATTTACTCTCGTGCCCGTAAGGGAATTTCGCTAGAAATCAATGCCCTGTCTGCCCTTGTCTTTCTCTTTAGTATTATCCTAGTGGTTGGATATTACTTTATCTCACGTGAAAAGGAGGAGCAAGCATGAAAAAACTCTATTCATTTTTAGCAGGAATTGCAGCCATTATCTTGATCTTGTGGGGAATTGCGACGCATCTAGATAGTAAAATAAATAGCCGAGATAGTCAAAAACTGGTTATCTACAACTGGGGAGACTATATCGATCCAGAACTCTTGGAGCAATTCACAGAAGAAACAGGAATCCAAGTCCAGTATGAGACCTTTGATTCCAACGAAGCCATGTATACCAAGATTAAGCAGGGTGGAACGACTTATGATATTGCCATCCCAAGTGAGTACATGATTAACAAGATGAAGGACGAAGACCTCTTGGTGCCACTTGATTATTCAAAACTTGAAGGAATCGAAAATATCGGACCAGAGTTTCTCAACCAATCCTTTGATCCAGGTAATAAATTCTCTATTCCTTACTTCTGGGGAACACTGGGAATTGTCTACAATGAAACTATGGTCGATGAAGTGCCTGAGCATTGGGATGACCTCTGGAAGCCAGAGTATAAGAACTCTATCATGCTCTTTGATGGGGCGCGTGAGGTGCTGGGACTAGGACTCAATTCCCTTGGCTATAGCCTCAACTCCAAGGATACCCAGCAGTTGGAAGAGACAGTGGATAAGCTTTACAAGCTCACTCCAAATATAAAGGCTATTGTGGCGGACGAAATGAAGGGCTACATGATTCAGAATAACGCTGCTATCGGCGTGACCTTCTCTGGGGAAGCTAGCCAAATGCTAGAAAAAAATGAAAATCTACGTTATGTGGTACCGACTGAGGCCAGCAACCTTTGGTTTGACAATATGGTCATTCCCAAAACAGTTAAAAACCAAGACGCAGCCTATGCCTTTATCAACTTTATGTTGAAACCTGAAAATGCTCTTAAAAATGCAGAGTATGTCGGTTATTCAACACCAAACCTACCAGCCAAGGAACTACTCCCAGAGGAGAAAAAAGAAGACAAGGCCTTCTATCCTGATGCTGAAACCATGAAACACCTAGAAGTTTATGAAAAATTTGACCATAAATGGACAGGAAAATATAGCGACCTCTTCCTACAGTTTAAAATGTATCGGAAGTAGGAGTAGAATGTACGAAAACGAATCAGTTAAGCTGGTTCGTTTTTTTGATGACAGCTATTAATTAAAGTAACCTGATAAAAGTTTGACCATAACTATACATTTTTGTATAATATGTGAGAAATGTAAAATTTAGCAAATATTATGGGGAATAAAGTTTTGTTATGGATTTAAAGTTAAATGATATTTTGAATATAAGTGAACAAAATCAATGGAAATTCAAGGTGAAGTTTAATAATTGGACTGGAGAAAACCCAATTCAGACCTATTTAAGAGATGAGGAAATAATAAACAACTACAATCTATTTTGGAGAACAAATAAGCGATATTTTAATGTTGGAGATATCGTTATAAATTTTATTAAGATAGATAATAATAAATGGTTATTGACTACAATAAAAGAAGTTACCAAGGAACTTTTTGTAACTGGGGGTCAGAACTATGAAGGAATTGAATTGAATGAGTATTCTGCACTTTTTGGGCGTTTAATTATTAGGTATAGAAAAAAATCTAGAGGTTCAGTTCTAAAATATTCAACTTGTAATGAAGAATTGATTATAGAGCAATTGTTATCAGATTCATTTGGTGGGGAAGAATTTCCGGGTTATGATAATATTTCTTTATCTTATAGAGACTTAGAATTGATTTTACGTTTGAGAAAAAAAGATTGGATAACTGCTTTACAAAATCAAAAGGCTGTTTATCTTATTACTGATAAGCAGAATGGTAAATTATATGTCGGATCAGCAACTTCAAATTATGGTATGCTTTTACAACGTTGGCAATCCTATGTGGATAATGGACATGGTGGCAACAAAGAACTTAAGATTTTAGTTGAAAAACAAGGGTTTAATTATGTTAAAGATAATTTTCAATACTCTGTATTAGAAAACTATAATGGAAAAATAGATGATAAATTTGTTTTAAAACGTGAATCCTGGTGGAAAGAAGTTTTAAAATCTAAAGAACATGGATATAATTCAAATTAGAAGGAGGTATAAATAGTTTGAATAATTGGGAAAGAGATCTTCGAGATGCAGAACGAAATCAAGAATTAAGAAGACAAAATAATTTGTTAGAACAACAAAGATGGGAGCAGCAAGAATCTAACCAAAAACAACACGCAGCATTACAAGAACAAAATCGTCTTGCTTGGAAGCAGAATGAGGCATTAGAGGAGAGAAATGAACTAGAACGTCAGCGACAATGGGATGAGAAATTTAGACATGAAAGAGAGTTAGAACTACGTAAAGAGCAACAATATAAAGATAATATATTTGATTAAAAAAAACTATGGGCCAAAGCTGAAACTGAAGATGAGAGAGGGAGAATTCAGATACTCTTAGCAGAAGCAGAAACTGAGTATAATCAATATATGCTTGAGAAAGAGAGAGAAAAAGAACAGGAAGAATTAGCAAGGTATCATCGAGAGAAAATCAATAGAATAAAGTGGTTTTTCGGAATAGCTACAAGCTTACTTTTATTAGTGATAATTGGAACTTTTTTCATAGGTATGAGTAAGTCCAAATCATCTCATAACAGTACTAAGCAATCAACTCAATCAACTCAATCAACTCAATCAACTCAATCATCTAATTCAGTAAGCTCCACAAGTTCTACAAAGCAAGCTTCTCTTGGTGGAAATAAAGCTAAAGATAAACAAACTTCATCTACAAGTTCTGCCTCTTCTAGACCACAGGCTACAAAAGTATATATTGGAAACTACATTGGTCAAAAATACTCGGATGTTATAGCTGAATTGAAGAGTAAAAATATTCCTGAGAATCATATAAAAGTTGAGGAGGAAGAAAGTGATGAATATTCTCCCGGTACAATTTTACGTCAGAGTTTGTCAGAGGGAACTTTATATGATTTGAATGATTCATCAGGTATTATTTTGACTGTTGCAAAAAAACGAACTAGTGCTACAATGCCAAGTTATATTGGTTCTAGTTTAGAGTTTACCAAAAATAATTTAATCAATATTGTTGGTATAAAAGAAGCTAATATTGAAATAGTGGAAGTAGCCAGTGCTCCTGAGGGTACTGCTGAAGGAACAGTGGTTGATCAAAGACCTAAGGCAGGGGAAGAGGTTCGTTTGGAAAATACAAGAATTAAAATTTCAATTTATAAGCCCAAAAATTCTCAAACATCACGAAGTAGATCTAGATAAATTAAGAGGTTAATGCAGAAAGTTAACTTATGGCTAACACATGCTATTTGGTTAGAATCATTTCCAGTTGACGCAGACTTAAAAAAACGTTATAATAAGAGAGTTGAGAATTGATTTTCACTTGTCTTAGTCCAGAGAAATGGCGGTGCTGCGAGCCATCTAAGCTAGGAAGTCATGCTACTCAATCATACAATTGCATAAGAACAAGAGAATGACAAGTTCATTGAATGAAGGTGGTACCGCGGTTTTTCGCCCTTCGTGATATGAGCTTGTCTTTTGATTTTTGGAGGTGTTGATGAAAACATTTCTTGTCAAACAAAAGTTTCGTCTTGGAGGCGAACGCTTCGCTATCAAGGATGACAGGGGAGAAATAGCCTATCAGGTGGAGGGATCATTTTTTAAAATTCCCAAAACTTTTATCATCTATGATGCTAATGGTGAACAGGTTAGTCAGATCAGTAAAGAAATCTTAACCTTACTACCTCGTTTTGAGATTCAGCTTCAGGATGGCTCGAGTTTTGTCATTCGTAAGAAGTTGACCTTCTGGCGAGATAAGTATGAGTTTGATAATCTAGGTCTTCGTATCGAGGGCAATATATGGGATTTGAATTTCAAATTGCTAGATGATCGCGATCAGCTGATTGCAGAAATTAAGAAGGAACTCTTCCATCTGACCTCTACCTATACCGTAACGGTTCTTGAGGACGATTATGCAGATCTAGTCATTTCCCTCTGTGTTGCGATTGACTATGTGGAAATGCTGGAAAGCCAATCACATTAAACAAGTAAATAAGGAGACAATATGAAACAACTATCTAGTGCACAAGTACGCCAAATGTGGCTTGATTTCTGGGCGACCAAAGGTCACTCAGTAGAACCATCAGTGAGCTTGGTTCCTGTAAATGACCCTACACTTTTGTGGATCAACTCTGGGGTAGCAACCCTTAAGAAATACTTTGACGGGACCATTATCCCTGAAAATCCACGTATTACCAATGCCCAAAAGGCTATCCGTACCAACGACATCGAAAACGTAGGGAAGACTGCACGTCACCATACCATGTTTGAAATGTTGGGGAACTTCTCTATCGGGGATTACTTCCGTGACGAAGCCATCACTTGGGCTTACGAGCTTTTGACAAGCCCTGGGTGGTTTGATTTCCCTGCTGAAAAACTTTACATGACTTACTATCCAGATGATAAAGATTCTTACAACCGCTGGATTGAAGTGGGAGTGGATCCAAGTCACTTGATTCCAATCGAGGACAACTTCTGGGAAATCGGTGCGGGACCTTCTGGACCAGATACAGAGATTTTCTTTGACCGTGGAGAGGCTTTTGACCCAGAAAATATCGGTCTTCGCCTGCTTGCAGAAGATATTGAAAACGACCGTTATATTGAAATCTGGAACATCGTTTTGTCACAATTTAACGCAGACCCTGCTGTTCCTCGTAGCGAATACAAGGAACTGCCACACAAGAACATTGATACGGGCGCTGGTTTGGAGCGTTTGGTGGCGGTTATCCAAGGGGCTAAGACCAACTTTGAAACGGACCTCTTCATGCCGATCATCCGTGAAGTGGAGAAATTGTCTGGTAAGGTCTATGACCAAGATGGCGACAACATGAGCTTTAAAGTTATCGCAGACCACATCCGTTCACTCTCATTTGCCATCGGTGATGGTGCCCTTCCAGGAAATGAAGGTCGTGGTTATGTCCTTCGTCGTCTGCTCCGTCGTGCGTCTATGCATGGTCAAAAATTGGGAATCAACGAGCCTTTCCTTTACAAACTCGTTCCAACCGTTGGAAAAATCATGGAAAGCTACTACCCAGAAGTGCTTGAAAAACGTGACTTTATCGAAAAAATCGTTAAGAGCGAAGAAGAATCATTTGCTCGTACCCTTCACTCAGGTCAACACTTTGCCCAAGGCATTGTAGCTGACTTGAAAGAAAAAGGTCAATCTGTCATTGCTGGTTCAGATGTATTCAAACTCTATGACACTTATGGATTCCCAGTTGAATTGACTGAAGAAATCGCTGAAGAAGCTGGTATGACTGTGGACCGTGAAGGCTTTGAAGCAGCCATGAAAGAACAGCAAGAACGCGCGCGTGCCTCAGCTGTCAAGGGTGGCTCAATGGGTATGCAAAATGAAACCCTTCAAAACATCACTGTAGAAAGTGTCTTCAACTACAATGCTAGCCAATTGTCTTCTAAATTGGTGGCTATCGTGGCTGACAATGCAGAAGTAGAAGCTGTGTCAGAAGGAACTGCCTCTCTTATCTTTGCGGAAACGCCATTCTATGCTGAAATGGGTGGACAAGTAGCTGACCACGGACAAATCTTGGATGAGTCAGGTAAGGTCGTAGCTACTGTGACAAATGTTCAAAAAGCTCCAAACGGACAAGCTCTTCATACAGTTGAAGTCCTTGCACCGCTTGCCTTGAACCAAGAATATACCTTGGCAATCGATAGCAATCGTCGTCACCGTGTCATGAAAAACCACACTGCGACTCACTTGCTTCACGCTGCCCTTCACAATATCCTTGGAAGCCACGCGACACAAGCAGGATCTCTTAACGAAGTTGAATTCCTTCGCTTTGACTTCACCCACTTCCAAGCAGTAACTGCAGAAGAATTGCGTGCGATTGAACAGCAAGTCAACGAGAAAATCTGGGAAGCTCTTGAAGTGAAGACAGTTGAAACGGATATTGACACTGCTAAGGAAATGGGAGCTATGGCCCTCTTTGGTGAGAAATACGGCAAGGAAGTCCGTGTCGTGACTATCGGCGACTACTCTATTGAGCTTTGTGGTGGTACCCACGTTGGCAACACTTCTGAAATTGGCCTCTTCAAGATTGTCAAAGAAGAAGGTATCGGATCAGGAACTCGCCGTATTTTAGCAGTGACTGGTAAGGAAGCCTTTGAAGCCTATCGTGAACAAGAAGACGCACTTAAAGCTGTCGCAGCAACCCTGAAAGCACCTCAACTTAAAGAAGTACCTCACAAGGTAGAAGGACTTCAAGAACAACTTCGTCAGCTTCAAAAAGAAAATGCTGAGTTGAAAGAAAAAGCCGCAGCTGCAGCCGCAGGTGACATCTTCAAGGATGTTAAGGAAGTCAACGGTCACCGTTACATTGCTAGTCAAGTGTCTGTATCAGATGCCGGTGCCCTTCGTACCTTTGCAGATAATTGGAAACAAAAAGACTACTCTGACTTGCTTGTCCTAGTTGCTGCTATCGGTGACAAAGTCAATGTTCTTGTAGCAAGTAAAACAAAAGACCTTCATGCAGGAAACCTTGTCAAAGAATTGGCACCAATCGTCGATGGACGTGGTGGTGGTAAACCAGACATGGCCATGGCAGGAGGAAGCAACCAAGCTAAAATCCAAGAATTGTTGGATGCAGTAGCAGGTAAATTGTAATCAAGTAATACTCTTCGAAAATCTCTTCAAACAACGTCAGCTTCACCTTCGATTTTATATGTGACTGACTTCGTNNTTCCTAGTTTGCTCTTTGATTTTCATTGAGTTTAAAGATCTATCCATTTGGGTAGGTCTTTTTGTGAATGCAAAAAAGCCAAATCCCCTTGGACCTGGCTTGATAATCATTGGCAATTAGATTGCATTGGCTGCCCAGACACTTACGGATCTAGCTGAGACTGGGAATTGTCCATAACCTTCCTCATCAATTGTAACTTGACCTTGGTGATTTCCAAGTAAATCTACAAAGGTTTGGTTAGCCCATTCTTGGCCGACAAACATTGACTTACTGTTTTCTTGGTCATTTGAGATAAGAACTGTGATTGGGGCTTGATTTTCAGCGCCTGAACGTACCCAACCGATACAGTTAGCATCATCAAAGTAGTCTGTTTGCTCTCCATAGGCCAAATCTTTTCGGATGGTTAGGAGGCGGTCAAGGACTTCTTTGAAATCTTCTTGAGCATATCGCCCTGAAATCCCATAGTAGTCTCCGTAAAAGACACATGGAAGGCCATTTTGGCGTAACAGAATGAGGGCATAGGCTACTGGTTTGAACCATTCTTCAACGGTAGACTCAAGAGCCTGACCTCGTTGGGTATCGTGGTTGTCGACAAAAGTCACCGCCTTGTCAGGCTTGAGTTCAACCAGGCTATCTGTGAAAATGCCACGAAGGTCATAGCTGGAACCTGCTCGGCTAGCATCAAAGAGATTCTGGTGGAGACGAACATCGACAAGGTCAAAGCGTTCTTCCGTTTTTTCGAGATAGTCCAGATTGGCTTCCTTGTCTGGGTTCCAAAATTCACCAAAAACATAGAAATCCTCACCGTATTTTTCCTTCATATCGCGGATGAAATTGCGCATAAAGAAAGAATCGATATGTTTGACAGCATCCAAGCGGAAACCAGCTACACCAGTCGTTTCCATGAACCAGTCAGCCCAGTCATAGATATTTTGGATAACTTCAGGATGTTTAAAGTCTAGGTCGGCATACATGAGGTAGTCGTAGTTACCGTTTTCATTATCGACCAATTCCTCGTTGGCCCAGCCCTTGTTGTCCCCTTGGATGAGGTAAATCCCGGATTTACGGCGTTTGGCATCATAGTCTGTACCTGTGAAGTGGTACCAGTGCCAGTGGAAGTCATTGTAGGTATCTTGGCGACCATCAAAGGTAAAGCTAGTCCAGCCATTGATGGTGAAAGGTTCCCCAAGTTCAACTGTACGGTCAACCGGATCCACTTCGATAACTTGAAAGGCTTCCATATGATCGGCCGCAGCCTTGTGGTTGAGTACCACATCGGCCATAGGCTGGATTCCCTGTGCTTTTAGGGCTTGAATGGCTTGAAGATAGTCTTCTTTAAAACCATACTTGGTGCGGACAGTTCCTTTTTGGTTAAACTCTCCTAGGTCAAATAGGTCATAGACCCCATAGCCGACATCTTTTTCATTGGTCGCCTTAAAAGCTGGTGGCATCCAGACATGACTGATGCCGAGATTAGCTAGGTGTGGAGCATCTTCAGCCAGACGCGTCCAGTGCTGACCGTCGTGGGGCAGATACCATTCAAAGTATTGCATGAGTGTTTGATTTTGCATGATGTTTCCTCTTACTTGTCAATCTTGTTCTTTATTCTATCATAAAGTATCTCTTAGGGCAAACGTTTGCGTAAGATAGAAGGAAACTATTTTAACTACTTAAAATAAAGTATTGATTTTTTTGTATCAAAGTGCTAGTATAATAGTATGTAATATAGATAAAGATAGGAGTCATCCCATGATTGAATTTCAAAATGTTAGTAAGTTGTATGGTGATAAAGAGGCTTTGAGCAATCTCAATTTGCAGATTGAAAATGGGGAGATTATGGGCTTGATTGGTCATAATGGTGCTGGAAAATCGACCACTATAAAATCCCTAGTCAGTATCATTTCACCCAGCAGTGGTCGTATTTTGGTAGACGGTCAGGAGTTATCGGAAAATCGCTTGGCTATTAAACGAAAGATTGGCTACGTAGCAGACTCGCCTGACTTGTTTTTACGCTTAACGGCCAATGAATTTTGGGAATTGATCGCCTCATCCTATGATCTGACTAGCTCTGACTTGGAGGCTAGTCTAGCTAGGCTATTGAGTGTTTTTGATTTTGCTGAAAATCGTTATCAGGTTATTGAAACCCTTTCTCACGGAATGCGTCAGAAAGTCTTTGTCATTGGGGCACTCTTGTCTGATCCTGATATTTGGGTCTTGGACGAACCCTTGACTGGTTTGGATCCCCAGGCTGCCTTTGATTTGAAGCAGATGATGAAGGAGCATGCGCAAAAAGGCAAGACGGTCTTGTTTTCAACCCATGTCCTAGAGGTGGCAGAGCAAGTCTGTGATCGGATTGCCATTTTGAAAAAGGGGCATTTGATTTATTGTGGTAGTGTAGAGGACTTGAGAAAAGACCACCCAGACCAGTCTTTGGAAAGTATCTACCTTAGCCTTGCTGGTAGAAAAGAGGAGGTTTCAGATGCGTCTCAAGGTCATTAAAAAATTAGTTGATATCAATATCCTCTATTCATCTCAAGAAGCGAATCTGGCTAACCTACGAAAGAAGCAGGCTAAGAATCCTGGGAAAAAAGTAAATGTTTCCGCTAGAATCCTAAGTTCTTACATTTTTTCTAGTCTCTTGATGCTTTTCATGTTTATAAATATAGCCTTTCGTTTTCCTTTTGAGGAAATGCCAAGTTTTTTTAGTAGCATGGTTGCTATTTTACTGGTGCTTGCCTTTTCAACTTCTTTCACTGCATTTTACAATGTCTTTTATGAGAGTAAGGACTTGGCATCGTATAGGCCCTATGCCTTTAAAGAATCAGAGATTATAATTGCTAAAGGACTGTCTGTTCTCTTGCCAGCTCTAGCTGGAATTGTGCCAATCCTAGCTTATTTTCTAGTCCTCTATATTAGGCTAGCTCCTTCTCTTTGGCTGGGCTTGCCTTTGATGCTGCTGTCCTTGGCCTTATTATTTGTCTCTGTTACTTTAGTGATGGTAGTGGCAGTACATTTCTTGGCTCAGACTACGGTCTTCAGAAAGTATCAGTCTATTTTTGCGAATGTGATGATTGGGATAGGAGTTCTCATACCTTTAATATTTGTCCTCTTTCTACAGTCGACTTTTGGAAGTATTGTTGACAAAGTTAGAGACATTCCATTTCTCCTTTATCCTCTTCATATCTTTTACAAAATAGCAGTGGCTCCTTTTTCGACAGAAGCCATCTTGGGTCTACTCGCTTGGATAGGACTAACTCTCTTCCTACTTTACCTGACCAAAAAGAAGGTTCTTCCTCATTTTTATGACGTGATTCTGCTTAACAGTGAGGAGAAGGTCAAGAAAGAACGTCGCAATAAGGAGAGAATTTCAACTACTAATAAAAAGGGCTTTTTCCGTATGGTTTTACGCTACCACCTCACCCTCTTGGGACAGGGAACTGGCGTGATTACAGTGCTTTTTACAAGTGCTTTTCTTCCTTATCTCATGATGATCGGTCTGATTTCCAAAATTCGAGATTCTCAGATAGTTCCAGATATTCATCCTCCATACTGGTTACCCTTGTTTTTTATAGCTCTCTTTATAGCAGTTGTCAATAACAATATCACCAGCCTGCATTCAATTGCCTTGTCCTTGGAGAGGGAAAATGTTGATTTTCTTAAGAGTTTACCCTTTGACTTTGCTCGTTATGTGAAAGTGAAATTTTGGATTATATTTGCTGTCCAGTCTTTTTTACCAGTTCTGACTTTACTTGGCCTTTCTCTATATCTAGGCTTGCCCATCCTTTCGATGATTTATCTTCTTGTAGTCTGGATCCTTGCCAGTGTCATCCTTTCTTGCCACCATTACCTTAAGGACGTGAAAAATTTGTCAACAAATTGGAGTAACATTACGGACCTGGTGAACCGTTCAAATCGTATAGTCGCAATTGTTTTGATTTTTATTTATAGTGCAATCTTAATGGCCTTTGTAATAGGGAGCTTATTCTTGGTTCGGTCTCTCGCCCCTGTCCTTGCCATCAGCTTGGGAGTAGGAGTTCTTATCCTCTTGCTTGCTCTTGCTATATTTAGCTATCATTACTACCTGTCACGCATATTGACAGAAATAGAAAAAGATGAGATAGTTGGTCGTTTGCTTGATACATTTTATAAAAAGAAATGAAGCTGAGCAAAAAAACACTTCTAACTATCAAAAAACGAGTATTTCCGTAGATGGAGATACTCGTTTTTCTAGGTCGTTTTTGTTACTATAACAACAAAACGACTAGAAATTTATAACAATATATAAATTCTATAGCATCAATTGCTTAAATTTTGGACTAGATTTTATCTATGATGTTTTGAAGATTAATGGAGCTTGAGATGTTTGCTATTTATGGATAGCATACAAAATCATTGTTACTGGCAAGCTCTCTCATGCTTTTGGGTTTGCCTTTCATCTAGTTATTCTTATAAAAATCCGTTTTATACTCAATGAAAAACAAAGAGCAAACTAGGAAGCTAGCCTCAGGTTGCTCAAAGCACCGCTTTGGGGTTGCAGATAAAGCTGACGTGGTTTGAAGAGTATTAGACTAATTTCCACTTTGGTAAGTCAAGTGGAAGTCACTTTGAGAAATTAGCCTGAAATAATTCCTATTTGTAAAACTCTGATAAGTCTTGGCTGATTTTCCAGAAATGTGGTATAATTTTTCTTATGGAAAAGATTATCATTACAGCAACTGCTGAAAGTATTGAACAAGTTAAACAACTGCTCGAAGCTGGCGTAGACCGTATCTATGTCGGTGAGAAAGATTTTGGCCTTCGTCTGCCAACAACCTTTAGTCATGACCAATTGCGTGAAATCGCTAATCTGGTTCATGATGCTGATAAGGAATTGATTGTTGCAGTCAATGCTCTCATGCACCAAGACATGATGGATCGTATCAAGCCCTTCCTCGATTTCTTGGAAGAAATTAAGACAGACTACATTACGATTGGGGATGCAGGTGTCTTTTACGTAGTCAACCGCGATGGTTATTCATTTAAGACCATCTACGATGCATCAACCATGGTAACTAGTAGTCGTCAGATAAACTTCTGGGGACAAAAGGCTGGCGCATCTGAGGCTGTTTTGGCGCGTGAAATTCCATCGGCTGAACTTTTCAAAATGCCAGAAATTTTGGAAATTCCTGCTGAAGTGTTGGTTTACGGTGCCAGTGTCATCCATCATTCTAAACGTCCGCTCTTGCAAAACTACTATAACTTTACGCATATCGATGATGAAAAGACTCGCAAGCGTGACCTCTTCTTGGCTGAGCCAAGTGACCCAGAGAGCCACTATTCCATTTTTGAAGACAATCATGGTACCCACATCTTTGCCAACAATGACCTCAATTTGATGACCAAATTGACAGAATTGGTGGAGCATGGTTTTACTCACTGGAAATTAGAAGGTCTCTATACACCTGGTCAGAACTTTGTTGAGATTGCAAAACTCTTTATACAAGCGCGTAGCTTGATTCAAGAGGGCAACTTTAGCCATGACCAAGCCTTCTTGCTAGATGAAGAAGTTCGCAAGTTACACCCTAAAAACCGTTTCCTTGATACAGGATTTTATGATTACGATCCTGACATGGTTAAATAAAGTAAATGATTCGTTGAGAGAAGGAAGATGCAAATATTTCTTCTCTCAATTTTTCTTATTCTCCAATATTTTCAAAAAAAATAAGTAGTCTAGGATGCTCTGTTTGCTGGGATTTTTAACACAAGTAACCTTCTTGAGTTTGAAAATTATCCTATGTTTGCAGGTGCCAAATAGCCCTTTTTTTGGTATAATTTTTTATAATGAAAACGATTGGTAATCGCTATGTTGTGGTTGATTTAGAGGCAACTAGCACAGGTAGTAAGGCTAAAATTATCCAAGTGGGAATTGTCGTGATTGAGGACGGAAAAATCGTCGATCACTATACGACGGATGTCAATCCCCATGAACCCTTGGATGCTCATATTAAAGAATTGACAGGGCTAACTGACCAACGTCTGGCGCAAGCACCTGATTTTTCGCAAGTTGCCAGAAAAATCTTTGACTTGGTGGAGGATGGGATTTTTGTAGCCCATAATGTTCAGTTTGATGCCAATCTTTTGGCGGAAAATTTATTTTTTGAAGGCTATGAACTAAAAAATCCTCGTGTTGACACGGTCGAATTGGCTCAGGTCTTTTTCCCTGAACTGGAAAAATATAGTTTGCCGATATTGTGTCGAGAATTAGGAATTCCTCTTAAACACGCTCACACAGCCCTTTCAGATGCCCAAGCCACTGCGGAATTACTCTTGTTTTTACGGGAAAAGATGGCCCAGCTTCCTAAAGGTCTCTTGGAACGCTTGCTGGAAATGGCTGACGCCCTCTTATATGAGTCCTACTTGGTTATTGAGGAAATTTATCGCAACCAATCTATCCTGACTTCTTCAGATTTGGTCCAAGTTCAAGGACTATATTTCAAGAAACTTGCAGCTCCCAATGAGCCACGAAAACTATCTCAAGATTTTTCTAAAAATATTTCTCTGTTGAACCTTGAAGTGAGGGAGGAACAAGAAAGTTTTGCTAAAGAGGTTGGCTTGCTATTGAAAGATGAGTCTGTATCTCTGATTCAAGCACCGACAGGGATTGGGAAAACTTATGGCTATCTCTTACCCGCTTTATCCCAAGTGGAAAATCGTCAGATTGTTCTTAGTGTTCCGACAAAGATTCTTCAAAATCAAATCATGGAAGAAGAAGGTAAACGTCTCAAGGAAGTGTTCCATATAGATATTCATAGTTTAAAGGGACCACACAATTATCTGAAGTTGGATGCCTTTTATCGTTCCTTGCAGGAAAATGATGAAAATCGCTTATTTAGACGCTTTAAAATGCAACTCTTGGTCTGGCTGACTGAGACAGAGACAGGAGATTTGGATGAAATCGGGCAACTCTACCGTTACCAACATTTTCTAACAGATCTTCGTCATGACGGGAATTTATCATCTCAGAGCTTATTTGTGACGGAAGATTTTTGGAAACGTAGTCAAGAAAGGGCAGAGACTTGCAAGCTTTTAGTGACCAATCATGCCTATCTTGTAACTAGACTTGAAGATAATCCTGAATTTATCAGCGACCGTTTACTGATTATTGATGAAGTCCAAAAAGTTTTGTTGGCTTTAGAAAATCTACTTCAAGAGACCTACGATATCCAGTCTATTGTCGATTTGCTTGATAAGACTTTACTGGAGGAGCAAAATAAGATCCAACAACGAATACTAGAAAGTATTCGCTTTGAGTGCCTCTACTTGATCGAACAATTTCAGTCTGGAAAATCTAGGAAAAATATCTTAGATTCTCTTGCAAATCTACATCAGTATTTTTCAGAATTAGAAGTAGAAGGCTTTGAGGAGCTGGTTCGCTATTTTACAGCTGAAGGTGATTACTGGCTCGAAACAACTGAAACGAGTCAAAAGAAAATTCAGATTTCTTCTACGAAATCAGGTCGTATTCTTCTGTCCTCTTTAGTTCCTGAGAGTTGCCAAGTCTTGGGAGTATCGGCTACTCTTGAGATTAGTCAGAGAGTTTCTTTGGCCGACCTTTTAGGCTATCCTGAAGCCAAATTTGTCAAGATTGAAGCTCGTAGAAAACAGGACCAAGAAGTGGTCTTGGTCAAAGATTTTCCTCTAGTAACAGAAACTTCCTTAGAAGTCTATGCCAAGGAGGTAGCTGATTTGCTGATGGGAGTTCAAGCTTTCCAACAACCGATTTTGGCTCTCTTTACTGCCAAAGACATGCTTCTAGCAGTATCGGATTTACTTCCAGTTAGCCATCTGTCCCAGTATAAAAATGGCGATGTTCATCAACTGAAGAAACGCTTTGAAAAAGGAGAACAACAAATATTGCTTGGTGCAGCAAGTTTCTGGGAGGGAGTTGATTTTTCAAGTCATCCTTTTGTGATTCAAGTTGTACCAAGACTTCCTTTCCAAAATCCTCAAGAGCCCTTGACGAAAAAGATCAATAAGGAACTAATTCAAGAAGGGAAAAATGCCTTTTATGATTATCAATTGCCAATGGCCATTATTCGTTTAAAACAGGCTTTGGGAAGAAGTATGAGACGTGAACACCAACGTTCCTTAACTCTTATTTTGGATAGGAGAATTGTCGGAAAACGATATGGTAAGCAAATAGTGACTTCTCTAGCAAAAGAAGCGACTGTTAAAACCGTCTCTCGATCCGAAGTTGATGAAGCTGTTGATAATTTTTTAAATGAACTTTGATAAATAGTATTGTATGAAAGTATAAGGTTAGTGTATATGAAACGTTCTCTCGACTCTAGAGTCGATTATAGTTTGCTCTTGCCAGTATTTTTTCTACTGGTCATCGGTGTGGTGGCTATCTATATAGCCGTTAGTCATGATTATCCAAATAATATTCTGCCCATTTTAGGGCAGCAGGTCGCCTGGATCACCTTGGGGCTTGTGATTGGTTTTATCGTCATGCTCTTTAATACAGAATTTCTTTGGAAAGTGACTCCCTTTCTGTATATTTTAGGCTTGGGACTTATGGTCTTGCCGATTGTCTTTTATAATCCAAGCTTAGTTGCATCAACGGGTGCCAAAAACTGGGTATCGGTAAATGGTATCACCTTGTTCCAGCCGTCAGAATTTATGAAGATATCCTATATCCTCATGTTGGCTCGTGTCATTGTCCAATTTACCAAAAAACATAAGGAATGGAGACGCACGGTTCCGCTGGACTTTTTGTTAATTTTTTGGATGATTCTCTTTACTATTCCAGTCCTAGTTCTTTTAGCACTTCAAAGTGACTTAGGGACGGCTTTGGTTTTTGTAGCCATTTTCTCAGGAATCGTTTTATTATCAGGGGTTTCTTGGAAAATTATTATCCCAGTATTTGTGACTGCTGTAACAGGAGTTGCTGGTTTCTTAGCCATCTTTATTAGCAAGGACGGACGAGCTTTTCTTCACCAGATTGGAATGCCGACCTACCAAATCAATCGGATCTTGGCTTGGCTCAATCCCTTTGAGTTTGCCCAAACAACGACTTACCAGCAGGCTCAAGGGCAGATTGCCATTGGGAGTGGTGGCTTATTTGGTCAGGGATTTAATGCTTCGAATCTGCTTATCCCAGTTCGAGAGTCAGACATGATTTTTACGGTTATTGCAGAAGATTTTGGCTTTATTGGCTCTGTCCTTGTTATCGCCCTTTATCTCATGTTGATTTATCGTATGTTGAAGATTACTCTCAAATCAAATAACCAGTTCTACACCTATATTTCCACAGGTTTGATTATGATGTTGCTCTTCCACATCTTTGAAAATATCGGTGCTGTGACGGGCTTGCTTCCTTTGACCGGGATTCCACTGCCTTTTATTTCGCAAGGGGGATCGGCTATTATCAGTAACTTGATCGGTGTTGGCTTGCTTTTATCGATGAGTTACCAGACAAATCTAGCTGAAGAAAAGAGTGGAAAAGTCCCATTCAAACGGAAAAAGGTTGTATTAAAACAAATTAAATAAGGAGAAAATCATGGTAACAGTAGCAGTTATGTTGGCTCAGGGCTTTGAAGAAATTGAAGCTTTGACAGTTGTGGATGTCTTGCGTCGGGCAAATATTACTTGTGATATGGTTGGTTTTGAAAAGCAAGTAACGGGTTCGCATGAAATCCAAGTAAGAGCAGATCGTGTCTTTGATGGAGATTTATCAGACTATGATATGATTGTCCTTCCTGGCGGAATGCCTGGTTCTGCACATTTGCGTGATAATCAGGCTTTGATTCAAGAATTGCAAAATTTCGAACAAGAAGGGAAGAAACTGGCGGCCATTTGTGCGGCACCAATTGCCCTCAATCAAGCTGGAGTATTGAAAAACAAGCAGTACACTTGTTATGACGGCGTTCAAGAGCAAATTCTTGATGGTCACTACGTCAAGGAAACAGTAGTGGTAGATGGTCAGTTGACAACCAGTCGAGGCCCTTCGACAGCTCTTGCCTTTGCCTACGAGTTGGTGGAGCAACTAGGAGGAGACGCAGAGACTTTACGAACAGGAATGCTCTATCGAGATGTCTTTGGTAAAAATCAGTAAAACGGGAGTTATTCTCTCGTTTTTTATGTGGAAAAATCAGGGAAATCATCGCTTTTTTCATAAAAAAATGCTATAATGAAGGGTATGAAATATCACGATTATATCTGGGATTTAGGTGGAACTTTACTGGATAATTATGAAACTTCAACAGCTGCATTTGTTGAAACATTGGCACTGTATGGCATCACACAAGACCATGACAGTGTTTATCAGGCTTTAAAGGTTTCTACTGATTTTGCGATTGAGACATTCGCTCCCAACTTAGAGCATTTTTTAGAAAAATACAAGGAAAATGAAGCCAGAGAGCTAGAACACCCGATTTTATTTGAAGGAGTTTCTGACTTATTGGAAGATATTTCAAAACAAGATGGGCGTCATTTTTTGGTCTCTCATCGAAATAATCAGGTCTTAGAAATTTTAGAAAAAACTTCTATAGCAACCTATTTTACAGAAGTGGTGACTTCTAGCTCAGGCTTTAAGAGAAAACCAAGTCCAGAGTCCATGATTTATTTAAGAGAAAAATATCAAATTAGTTCAGGTCTTGTCATTGGTGATCGACCGATTGATATCGAAGCAGGTCAATCTGCAGGACTAGCTACCCACTTGTTTACCAGTATCGTGAATTTAAGACAAGTATTAGACATATAAGAAAAAGGAATAAGATGACAGAAGAAATCAAAAATCTGCAGGCACAGGATTATGATGCCAGTCAAATTCAAGTTTTAGAGGGCTTAGAGGCTGTTCGGATGCGTCCAGGGATGTATATCGGGTCAACTTCAAAAGAAGGTCTTCACCATCTAGTCTGGGAAATTGTTGATAACTCAATTGATGAGGCCCTGGCAGGATTTGCCAGCCATATTCAAGTTTTTATTGAGCCAGATGATTCGATTACTGTTGTCGATGATGGGCGTGGTATCCCAGTCGATATTCAGGAAAAAACAGGCCGTCCTGCTGTTGAGACCGTCTTTACAGTCCTTCACGCTGGAGGAAAGTTCGGCGGTGGCGGATACAAGGTTTCAGGTGGTCTTCACGGAGTAGGGTCATCAGTCGTTAATGCTCTTTCCACTCAATTAGACGTCCATGTCCACAAAAACGGTAAGATTCATTACCAAGAATACCGTCGTGGTCATGTTGTCGCAGACCTTGAGGTGGTTGGGAATACAGATAGAACTGGAACAACGGTTCACTTCACACCAGATCCAGAAATCTTTACTGAAACAACAACCTTTGATTTTGATAAATTAAATAAACGGATTCAAGAGTTGGCCTTTCTAAATCGCGGTCTTCAAATCTCCATCACAGATAAGCGCCAAGGTTTGGAACAAACCAAGCATTACCATTATGAAGGTGGGATTGCTAGTTACGTTGAATATATCAATGAGAATAAGGATGTTATCTTTGATACACCAATTTACACAGATGGTGAGATGGATGATATCACAGTTGAGGTAGCCATGCAGTACACAACTGGTTACCATGAAAATGTCATGAGTTTCGCCAATAATATTCATACACATGAAGGTGGAACGCATGAACAAGGTTTCCGTACAGCTTTGACTCGTGTTATCAACGATTATGCTCGTAAGAATAAGTTACTGAAAGACAATGAAGACAACCTAACTGGGGAAGATGTCCGCGAAGGATTAACTGCAGTTATCTCAGTTAAACACCCAAATCCACAGTTTGAAGGACAAACTAAGACAAAACTGGGGAATAGCGAAGTGGTCAAGATTACCAATCGCCTCTTCAGTGAAGCCTTCTCCGATTTCCTCATGGAAAATCCACAGATTGCCAAACGTATCGTGGAAAAAGGGATTTTGGCTGCTAAGGCTCGTGTGGCTGCCAAGCGTGCGCGTGAAGTTACTCGTAAAAAATCTGGTTTGGAAATTTCCAACCTTCCAGGGAAACTAGCAGACTGTTCTTCTAATAACCCTGCTGAAACAGAACTCTTCATCGTCGAAGGAGACTCAGCTGGTGGATCAGCCAAATCTGGTCGTAACCGTGAGTTTCAGGCTATCCTTCCAATTCGCGGTAAGATTTTGAACGTTGAAAAAGCAAGTATGGATAAGATTCTTGCTAACGAAGAAATTCGTAGTCTTTTCACAGCCATGGGAACAGGATTTGGCGCAGAATTTGATGTTTCGAAAGCCCGTTACCAAAAACTCGTTTTGATGACCGATGCCGATGTCGATGGAGCCCACATTCGTACCCTTCTTTTGACCTTGATTTATCGTTATATGAAACCAATCCTAGAAGCTGGTTATGTTTATATTGCCCAACCACCAATCTATGGTGTCAAGGTTGGAAGCGAGATTAAAGAATATATTCAGCCAGGAGCAGATCAAGAAATTAAACTCCAAGAAGCCTTGGCTCGCCATAGTGAAGGACGTGCCAAACCAACCATTCAGCGTTATAAAGGTCTGGGTGAAATGGATGATCACCAATTATGGGAAACAACCATGGATCCCGAACATCGCTTGATGGCCAGAGTTTCTGTGGACGATGCTGCAGAAGCAGATAAAATCTTTGATATGTTGATGGGGGATCGAGTAGAACCTCGTCGTGAGTTTATCGAAGAAAATGCTGTCTATAGCACGTTGGATGTCTAAAAAATTGGGAGAAGTAGTTCCCTTGGTCTAAAAAATATGATATAATCATTACGATTGTTTCAAGTAAAAAAGGAGTTTGATATGTCTAATGGACAACTAATTTATTTAATGGTTGCAATTGCAGTCATTTTAGTTCTGGCTTATGTAGTGGCAATCTTTCTACGTAAGCGAAACGAGGGAAGATTAGAGGCGCTAGAAGAAAGAAAAGAAGAACTATACAATCTTCCAGTAAATGATGAAGTAGAAGCTGTAAAAAATATGCACTTGATTGGACAAAGTCAAGTGGCTTTCCGTGAATGGAATCAAAAATGGGTCGATTTATCTCTCAACTCTTTTGCCGATATTGAAAATAATCTCTTTGAAGCAGAAGGCTATAACCATTCATTTCGTTTTCTCAAGGCCAGTCATCAAATTGACCAAATTGAGAGTCAAATTACTTTGATTGAAGAAGATATTGCTGAAATTCGCAATGCTTTGGCAGACTTAGAGAAGCAAGAATCTAAAAATAGTGGTCGTGTTCTTCATACTTTGGATTTATTTGAGGAACTTCAGCATAGAGTTGCTGAAAATTCAGAACAGTATGGTCAAGCCTTGGATGAAATTGAAAAACAATTAGAAAATATCCAATCTGAATTTTCACAATTTGTAACCTTGAATTCATCGGGTGACCCAGTAGAAGCTGCTGTGATTTTGGATAATGCTGAAAATCATATCTTGGCTTTGACACATATTGTTGATCGTATACCAGCAATTGTAACAACATTATCTAAAGACCTACCAGATCAACTAGAAGATTTAGAAGATGGTTATCGTAAGCTCTTAGATGCTAATTATCATTTTGTTGAAACGGATATTGAAGCGCGTTTCCACTTGCTTTATGAAGCATTCAAGAAAAACCAAGAGAATATTCGTCAGTTGGAATTGGATAATGCCGAATATGAGAATGGACAGGCACAAGAGGAAATCAATGCCTTGTATGATATTTTTACTCGAGAAATTGCTGCTCAGAAAGTAGTGGAAAATCTACTTGCAACTCTTCCAACTTACCTTCAACATATGAAAGAGAATAATACTTTATTGGGAGAAGATATTGCACGTTTGAGCAAGACCTATTTACTTCCTGAGACAGCTGCAAGCCATGTTCGTCGTATTCAGACAGAATTAGAGAGTTTTGAGGCAGCTATTGTTGAGGTAACTTCAAATCAAGAAGAACCAACCCAAGCTTATTCAATTCTTGAAGAAAATCTTGAGGATTTACAAACTCAACTAAAAGATATTGAAGATGAGCAAATTTCAGTTAGTGAGCGCCTGACACAAATTGAGAAAGATGATATCAATGCACGTCAAAAGGCCAATGTTTATGTCAATCGTCTCCATACTATCAAGCGATACATGGAAAAACGCAATCTGCCAGGTATTCCACAAACTTTCTTGAAGTTATTCTTTACGGCAAGCAATAATACCGAGGATTTAATGGTTGAGTTAGAACAAAAAATGATTAACATTGAATCTGTTACCCGAGTTCTTGAAATTGCAACGAATGATATGGAAGCTTTAGAAACGGAAACTTATAATATTGTACAATATGCAACTTTGACAGAACAATTATTACAATATTCTAACCGCTATCGCTCATTTGATGAACGCATTCAAGAAGCATTTAACGAAGCTTTAGATATTTTTGAAAAAGAATTTGATTATCACGCTTCATTTGACAAGATTTCTCAAGCATTGGAAGTGGCAGAGCCTGGTGTAACCAATCGCTTTGTTACCTCATATGAGAAAACACGTGAAACGATTCGTTTTTAATAAAAGAAAAAGATTTGATTGTGTGAGAAACAGAATCAAATCTTTTTCTATAGTAATATCATGAGCAAAAGAATTCAAAATGATAAAAACGCATAATAGCGGGTTTAGGAACTCTTGCTACTATGCGTTTTATTATGGAAAGACTTATTGGACTTTCTCTCAAATCGAGTTTTTACTCAAGTTCTTTATTTGATTGGAATTGAAATTCCAATCAATTTTTCTGAGTAGAGTGTCTTGATATTGGCCTCATCAATAGATTCCTTATCAATTTTACGTTTCAAGAAAAATTCTTGAATGGTTTCGATTTCAGGCTCACGAATAGCACGGTGTTTATTTGAGATGAGGATTTCATAGTGAAGCGGAGCTTGGGTAAAAATAACATCTGTATTCCCTGCAGAATAAACCTCAACAAGGGTTGCATCGGTACTTTCTAGCTGACTTTTTACAAGTTGCGAGTGTGAGTTTGTCGTATTGATAAGCTTCATAATATTTCCTCCGATTTTCTAATTCTATTATAGCACTTTTTGAATAAAGTCGCTTGATTTATACTCAATGAAAATCAAAGAGCAAACTAGGAAGCTAGCCGCGGGTTGCTCAAAACACAGTTTTGAGACTGTAGATAAGACTGACGAAGTCAGTGACCATATCTAAGGTAAGGCGACGCTGACGTAGTTTGAAGAGATTTTCGAAGAGTATTAGTCAATCTTATGCTGTTTTTTCCAAGATTGGATGGCCCATTTATGACTACCACGTTTGAGATTTTCAATAGCCTCGTCAATAGGGAACCAAGCAATATGATTAAAGTCTTCTAGTGGTTTTTGAACTTCTTTGAAAGAAGTCGCTTCATAGAGGTAGGCAGGATTGTAGTAGTAGGTGTCACGATGACGAGAGTAGAAATATTCGTCAGCTTGTCCGTAATAAGTACCAATTTCAGCTGTGAAACCAAGCTCTTCAATCAATTCACGCTTTAGGGCTTCCTGATGATTTTCACCTGATTCAATTTCGCCACCCGGTAAGAACCAAGCACCATTAGGAGCTTGAACTAAAACTATTTGTTTTTGTTCAGCGTCTGGAATAACTGCATATACACCGTAACGTGAAACATAGTCTGTATTCGCTTTTTTTTCTCCGAAAGTTGGGTTTGCCATTGCATTTTCCTCATTATCTAGTATCGTTATTATTATCATAATGGACAAAGGGCAAGCTGTCAAGAACTTATAGTTATTTTAGTAAAAAAGAGCAGAAAATTTTCATTTTCTACTCCTTTTCTATAGGATTTATACTTCTTTTTCAGAAGTTTTTACTTCAGCTTTTTTGGCAGATTTGATTTGAATGTTGCCCTTGCTGGTCATAACTGCCTTGAGGTCTTTTTCGCTTGGATTTTCAAGGTAGTAATCAGTGATTGCGTCCTCAATATAGTCTTGAATAGTGCGGCGAAGTGGGCGTGCTCCCATTTTTGGATCATAACCGAGGTCAACCAATTTTTCCTTGACCTTGTCTGTCACATCGAGATGGATATTGTTGCTAGAGAGGCGCTTGTTAACATCTGCTAGCATGAGCTCGACAATCTGAAGGAGATTATCCTTGCTGAGAGATTTGAACTCGATAATGCCATCAAAACGGTTCATAAACTCTGGGCTAAAGAAGTTACCGAGTTCACCGAGAACAGAGTTGGTACGTCCTTCGCGAGCTGCCCCAAAACCAACGCTGGCTTCGGCCTTACCTGTACCTGCATTTGAAGTCATGATGATGATTGTGTCCTTGAAGCTAACGGTACGTCCTTGCCCATCTGTCAAACGACCATCGTCTAAGACCTGAAGGAACATGTGCATAACATCAGGATGGGCTTTTTCCACTTCATCCAGGAGAATAAGAGAGTAGGGATTACGACGGATTTTTTCAGTTAATTGCCCAGCCTCATCGTAGCCAACATAACCTGGAGGGGCGCCGACCAACTTAGCTACGCTGTGTTTTTCCATGTATTCACTCATGTCAAAGCGAATCATGCTGTCAGCAGAACCAAAGAGTTCGATAGCTAGTTGTTTGGAAAGTTCTGTCTTACCGACACCAGTTGGTCCGACAAAGAGGAAGCTTCCAATTGGGCGGTTAGGGGTACCAAGTCCGACACGATTCCGGCGAATAGCCTTGGCAATCTTATCGACTGCATCATCCTGCCCAATAACATGAGACTTGAGATCTTCGGCTAGATGGATGAGTTGAGATTGTTCTTTCTCTTTCAAATCGCCAACAGGGATATTGGTTTTCTGCTCGATAATGTGCTCAATGGTTTTCTCACTGATGATAGGAGTATCTTGGTCTGTGACCTTTTTCTTTTGCATTTCCTTATATTTGGCAATCTGATCGCGGAAATAGGCGGCCTTCTCAAAATCTTCCTCCCGTGTAGCTTGAGATTTGAGATTTTCAGCCTCAATCAAGCGCTGATCAATGACTTTAGGGTCTACAAAATTCAAGGTCAAATTCATCTTGGAACCAGCTTCATCTAGGAGGTCAATGGCCTTGTCAGGTAAGAAGCGATCTTGGATGTAACGATTGGAAAGAGTTGCAGCTGCTTCAATTGCAGCATCGGTATACTGAACATGGTGGTAGTCTTCGTATTTCTTTTGAATTCCTTTGAGGATAATGATTGTTTCGTCCACCGTTGGTTCGTCGACTTTGACAGGCTGCATACGACGCTCTAGGGCAGCATCCTTTTCAATGATACGGTATTCATTGAGAGTAGTAGCGCCGACCAGTTGCAGTTCCCCACGAGCAAGGGCTGGCTTGAGGATATTTCCTGCATCCATATTGCCATCGCCTGCAGAACCAGCACCGACAATTTCATGGATTTCATCGATAAAGAGGATGATGTCCTCACGTTTGCGAATTTCTTCCATGAGTTTTTGCATGCGTTCTTCAAATTGTCCACGAATACCCGTTCCTTGAACTAAGCTAACCACATCCAGACGGATGACTTGTTTACCTTGGAGTTTATGTGGAACATCGCCATCAACGATTTTCTGAGCTAGGCCTTCGACAACGGCCGTTTTTCCGACACCAGGTTCACCGATAAGAACAGGATTATTCTTGGTTCTACGATTGAGAATCTCGATGACACGGATAATCTCATCGTCGCGCCCAATAACGGGATCAATGTCTCCACGACGGGCAATCTCAGTTACGTTGATACCAAATTCTTCCAGCAGCCCTTTTTCTTGGCTAGGTGGCGGAGTTTGAGTGGATCCACGATTTTGGGAACCATAACCGCCGTTTCCACCGTAACCTCCACCTGATTGGGTTGGGGGAATAGGAGGAGTGTTGTTAGAAGGTCTGAAATTGTTTAGATCATTGAAGAAATCACCAAAGGGATCAAAGTCACGATTGTTCAGATCCGTCATACCTTTGAAGAGGCTATTGTTAGGATCTGTTTTGATAATCTTATAGCAGTTTTGACAGAGGTCAATTTGTTTTTGCTTTCCATTAAGATTGGTATAAAGATGAATTGTTGAGTCATTGATTTTACAGTTTTGACAAAGCATACATCTACCTCATTTCTTTCTTTAGCTTGACCTGTTTAAAGGTCAAAAATAGTCAAATTCTATACTCTCATTATAACAGGATTGGGGTGTAAAGCAAGTAAAAAGATTGCAGCTTTGAGAAGTTGTTACAATGAAGATCTTTGTGAATTTGGACTATAAAAAAATCCTATTTGTGAGACAAAAAGGATTTTGGTTAGACATGCAGGGACAATCCCAGCTTGTTTTAGATTAGTAGAGGAGTTCGTAAATCTCCATTGCAATTAAGTCAATGCTGTCAAAAGTATATGTTTCGCGAGCTTCTACATCACGAAGGGTAAAGATTGAGCCGTTTTCTTCGTCGTGGCTGTACGCAACTTCTGCAACAACAACTCCTTCGCGTTCAAAATTACGTTTTAAATTTCCGCCATCGTTTGCCATTGCTTCAAGGCGGTTGATGATTCTAACCAAATGTGATTCCATTTTGATTCTCCTTCATTTCTTATCGTTACTATTTTACCATAAAGGAGGCCAACTTGACTAGAAAAAAACTAAGATTTCTCGCTAATTCTGCTAGTTGCTAACTTTTCAAAGTAACTTCCACTTGACTTGCCGAAGTGGAAATTAGTCTAAAACGGATTTTTATGGTGGAATTAAGTGTGAGATGTTTGAGTTAGAAATGAGGTCCGAAAAGTCTCAGACTTAATTTAAGCATCATTCGTCGTCTGAGACTAACTTCCAGTTTTGGGAGAGAGGTGGAAGTTACTTTGAGAAGTTACGTCACGAAAAAGTTTAAAAAAAGTTTGCAAAAATCTTGCATTCTTTTTTTGACTATGCTATACTTATATACGGTTTGAAAAAACTGCCTAAGACAGTAGGGGAGTTCGACTCATAAGGATCCTACCGAGGACAAAACGTATCATGTAAAAAGAAGCGTATTGTACTTTCGTGTCTAGGTTTGGGCGCGTTTTTCTTTTGAAAAATTTCCCCAAGCAAAATAATTACGGAGGTGAACACACTAATGAGTGAAGCAATTATTGCTAAAAAAGCGGAACTAGTTGACGTAGTAGCTGAAAAAATGAAAGCTGCTGCATCTATCGTCGTTGTTGACGCTCGTGGTTTGACAGTTGAGCAAGATACAGTTCTTCGTCGTGAGCTTCGTGGAAGCGAAGTTGAGTACAAAGTTATTAAAAACTCAATCTTGCGTCGTGCAGCTGAAAAAGCTGGTCTTGAAGATCTTGCATCTGTATTTGTTGGACCATCTGCAGTAGCATTTTCTAACGAAGATGTTATCGCACCAGCGAAAATCTTGAACGACTTTTCTAAAAACGCTGAAGCACTTGAAATCAAAGGTGGTGCAATCGAAGGCGCTGTCGCATCTAAAGAAGAGATTCTTGCTCTAGCAACTCTTCCAAATCGCGAAGGACTTCTTTCTATGCTCCTTTCTGTACTTCAAGCGCCAGTGCGCAACGTTGCTCTTGCAGTCAAAGCGGTTGCAGAAAGCAAAGAAGACGCAGCTTAATCTTAAGCTACGCATCGTAGCCTAGCTACGAAAAATCTATTATAAATTTAAAAACATATTTGGAGGAAATAACAATGGCATTGAACATTGAAAACATTATTGCTGAAATTAAAGAAGCTTCAATCCTTGAATTGAACGACCTTGTAAAAGCTATCGAAGAAGAATTTGGTGTAACTGCAGCTGCTCCTGTAGCTGTTGCTGCAGCTGGTGCTGCTGACGCTGGTGCTGCTAAAGATTCATTCGACGTTGAATTGACATCTGCAGGCGACAAAAAAGTTGGCGTTATCAAAGTTGTACGTGAAATCACAGGTCTTGGACTTAAAGAAGCTAAAGAACTTGTTGACGGTGCACCAGCACTTGTTAAAGAAGGCGTTGCAACTGCAGAAGCTGAAGAAATCAAAGCTAAATTGGAAGAAGCTGGAGCTTCAGTTACTCTTAAATAA
>NZ_VMLP01000013.1:0-6712 GCF_013276755.1 Streptococcus sp. 5004
TCTTCTTATAGCCACAATTCTGTCTTCTTTTAGGACATCCATTACAGACAAAGGGAGCTTTGTCGAGTAGAGGGCAAGGAAGGTTATGGCATGTAGACTCTCGGATTTGTCTGTTTCGTTTGACTTCTTTAGAAACAGTAGTTGGGTCTTTTAGAATGGATTGTCCAATAGCTTTGAAGGTTTCACCGCGCTCTAAGCCCAATTGGATATCATTACGGTCTGAAAGGGTAAGGTGTTTATGTTTTGTCATAGTGAGCCTCGTTTCTAACTCAAACGTCTCATACTTAATTCCACCATAAAAATCCGTTTTAGACTAATTTCCACTTTGGTTAGGCAAGTGGAAGTTACTTTGAGAAGTTAGCTAAAAAAGAAACTAACATAGAAAAACAATGCCCGTACTTGCAATTAAACTTAAATAGTTATATAATAGGTTTGTTGAAAGGTGATTTGTAGTGATTCAAGTTACTCTTTTCACAATAAAAATTTCATGATTTTCATAAGGAGGAAATCACTAATGGTAGTTAAAGTTGGTATTAACGGTTTCGGACGTATCGGTCGTCTTGCTTTCCGTCGTATCCAAAACGTAGAAGGTGTTGAAGTTACTCGTATCAACGACCTTACAGATCCAGTTATGCTTGCACACTTGTTGAAATACGACACAACTCAAGGTCGTTTCGACGGTACTGTTGAAGTTAAAGAAGGCGGATTTGAAGTTAACGGTAAATTCATCAAAGTTTCTGCTGAACGTGATCCAGAACAAATCGACTGGGCTAACGACGGTGTAGAAATCGTTCTTGAAGCTACTGGTTTCTTTGCTAAGAAAGCAGCTGCTGAAAAACACTTGCACGCTGGTGGAGCTAAAAAAGTTGTTATCACTGCTCCTGGTGGAAACGACGTTAAAACAGTTGTATTCAACACTAACCACGACGTTCTTGACGGTACTGAAACAGTTATCTCAGGTGCTTCATGTACTACAAACTGCTTGGCTCCTATGGCTAAAGCTCTTCAAGATAACTTTGGTGTTGTAGAAGGATTGATGACTACTATCCACGCTTACACTGGTGACCAAATGATTCTTGACGGACCACACCGTGGTGGTGACCTTCGCCGTGCTCGCGCTGGTGCTGTAAACATCGTTCCTAACTCAACTGGTGCTGCGAAAGCTATCGGTCTTGTAATCCCAGAATTGAACGGTAAATTGGACGGAGCTGCTCAACGTGTTCCTGTTCCAGCAGGTTCTGTAACTGAGTTGGTAGCAGTTCTTGAAAAGAACGTTACTGTTGACGAAGTGAACGCAGCTATGAAAGCAGCTTCAAACGAATCATACGGATACACTGAAGATCCAATCGTATCTTCAGATATCCTAGGTATGTCTTACGGTTCATTGTTTGACGCAACTCAAACTAAAGTTCTTGACGTTGACGGTAAACAATTGGTTAAAGTTGTATCATGGTACGACAACGAAATGTCATACACTGCACAACTTGTTCGTACTCTTGAATACTTCGCAAAAATTGCTAAATAATTCATGAGTCGATAAAAAGCAAGGCCTCTTGGTCTTGCTTTTCTTATATGGAAAAATGGATGACACAATCATCCATTCTTTTTTATTTCTCTTTCGAAAGTATCTGAAAGGGCAGTGAAGCTTAATTTTTCTAATGTAAGTGGATGGGTAAAGGAAAGTCGGAAGGCATGAAGCATAAGCCGACTTATCTTTGAATTGCTGTTATAGAGAGGGTCGCCCAAAATAGGGAAGTTATGATGCGAAAGGTGTACACGGATTTGATGGGTTCGACCTGTCTTTAGTTTGCAATGAACCAAGGAAGTCTTGTTTTGGAATTGCTTTAATCTGCTTACATGTGTTTCAGCATATTGCCCATTTTTTGTATCAACTATTCGCTTTCTGCGGTCATGGCGATCACGTCCGATTTTGTCTCTGAAAACAAGTTCTTTGCTGTTGATATTTCCGTCAACGAGTGCCCAATATTCCCTAGAAATCTCTTTTTTCTCCAATAAGCGGTTGAGAATGGGCAGGATAAAAGGATTTTTGGCAAAGAGAACTAAGCCACTGGTTTCCATGTCCAGACGATGAACGACATAGCAGGTTTGGTCAACGTAGGCACTGACATGGTTAAGAAGAGCGATTTCGTTTGGCTGGTTACCGTGGGTTTTCATACCCTCTGGTTTGTTGACAATAACTAAGTGTTGATCTTGATAAACTTCCTGAACGAGGTTTGGGTTGCCCCAAGGAATTTCTTTTTCGGGATAATCTTCCTCGTCAAAAGTCAACTGGCAAACATCTCCAGGACTTACCATCTCGTTCCAGTGAACTTCTTCTTGATTTATCAAAATGTGTTTCTTGATTCTCAAAAAATGACGGATTTTTCTAGGGATGAGGAGTTGTTCCTCCAGTAATTGCTTAACCGTCATTTGAGGTAAAGAGGCGGGTAATGTAAATGTGAATTGCATACAGATATTGTAACAAAAAAAGCCCTATTTGGATAGGAAATAGCTAAATTCTTGTCTTCCTATGATGAAGATGATAAAATAAACGCATGAAATTAGATAAATTGTTTGAGAAATTTCTTTCTCTTTTTAAAAAAGAAACAAGTGAACTAGAGGACTCTGATTCTACTAGCTTACGTCGCTCTCGCAGTGATCGAAAAAAATTAGCCCAAGTAGGTCCAATTCGAAAATTCTGGCGTCGCTATCATCTAACAAAGATTGTCCTTATACTAGGTTTGAGTGCAGGCTTGCTAGTTGGAACCTATTTGTTTGCTGTAGCTAAGTCAACCAATGTCAATGATTTGCAAAATGCCTTGAAAACTCGAACTATCATTTTTGACCGTGAAGAAAAAGAGGCTGGTGCCTTGTCTGGTCAAAAGGGAACCTACGTTGAGCTGACTGACATCAGTAAAAACTTGCAGAATGCTGTTATTGCGACAGAAGACCGCTCTTTCTATAAAAATGACGGGATTAACTATGGTCGTTTCTTCTTGGCGATTGTCACTGCTGGTCGTTCAGGTGGTGGTTCTACTATTACCCAACAGCTAGCTAAAAATGCCTATTTGTCACAGGATCAAACTGTTGAGAGAAAAGCGAAAGAATTTTTCTTGGCTTTAGAATTAACAAAAAAATATAGTAAGGATCAAATTCTAACCATGTACCTTAACAACGCTTATTTTGGAAATGGTGTGTGGGGTGTAGAAGATGCGAGTAAGAAATACTTTGGAGTTTCTGCGTCAGAAGTGAGTTTGGATCAAGCTGCGACTCTGGCAGGGATGCTCAAAGGACCGGAACTGTATAATCCTTTGAATTCCGTACAAGATTCGACTAATCGTCGCGACACTGTCTTACAAAATATGGTTGCAGCAGGATATATTGATAAAAACCAAGAAACCGAAGCTGCAGAAGTTGATATGACTTCGCAATTGCACGATAAGTATGAAGGGAAAATCTCAGATTACCGCTATCCTTCTTACTTTGATGCGGTGGTTAATGAAGCTGTTTCCAAGTATAATCTAACAGAGGAAGAGATTGTCAATAATGGCTACCGTATTTACACAGAGCTGGACCAAAACTATCAAGCAAATATGCAGGTTGTCTATGAAAATACATCGCTATTTCCGAGGGCAGAGGATGGAACATTTGCACAATCAGGAAGTGTAGCTCTTGAACCGAAAACAGGAGGAGTTCGTGGAGTTGTCGGTCAAGTTGCTGACAATGATAAAACTGGATTCCGAAATTTCAACTATGCAACCCAATCAAAACGTAGCCCTGGTTCTACAATTAAGCCTTTAGTTGTTTATACGCCTGCAGTTGAAGCAGGTTGGGCTTTGAACAAGCTCTTGGATAACCATACCATGCAGTATAACAGCTATAAGGTTGATAACTATGCAGGAATCAAAACGAGTCGAGAAGTTCCTATGTATCAAGCCTTGGCAGAATCGCTTAATCTACCTGCTGTTGCCACTGTTAATGATTTGGGCCTTGATAAAGCTTTTGAGGCAGGCGAAAAATTTGGACTCAACATGGAAAAGATAGACCGTGTTCTTGGTGTCGCTTTAGGAAGCGGTGTTGAAACCAACCCTCTGCAAATGGCTCAAGCATACGCTGCCTTTGCAAATGAAGGTTTAATGCCGGAAGCTCATTTTATTAGTAGAATTGAAAATGCTAGTGGTCAGGTTATTGCGAGCCATAAAAATTCACAAAAACGAGTGATTGATAAAGCTGTAGCTGACAAGATGACTAGTATGATGTTGGGGACGTTTACTAACGGTACCGGTATTAGTTCATCGCCTGCAGATTATGTTATGGCAGGGAAAACTGGTACAACCGAAGCTGTTTTTAATCCTGAATACACAAGTGACCAGTGGGTAATTGGCTATACTCCGGATGTAGTGATTAGTCACTGGCTTGGTTTTCCGACCACTGATGAAAATCACTATCTAGCAGGATCTACTTCAAATGGTGCAGCCCATGTCTTTAGAAACATTGCCAATACCATTTTACCTTATACGCCAGGAAGTACCTTCACAGTTGAAAATGCATATAAGAAAAATGGAATTGCACCAGCTAACACAAAAAGACAAGTACAAACCAATGATAATAGCCAGACAGATGATAATTTGTCTGATATTCGAGGACGTGCGCAAAGTCTAGTAGATGAGGCTAGCCGGGCTATCTCAGATGCGAAGATTAAGGAAAAGGCTCAAACAATATGGGATTCGGTAGTCAATCTATTTCGCTAAGATGCTTGTCAAAGCCTAGCTTTCTTGTTATAATAGATAAGATGGAGGCGTTATGGCACTAAAAAAAGCAAGCCTAGCTTGTGCGGTTTGTGGTTCGAGAAACTATTCAATCAAGATTAGTGGAAACCCCAAGCCTACACGACTAGAAGTAAATAAATTTTGTAAGCATTGTGGTAAGTACACTACACACAGAGAAACGAGATAGGAGAGAGCGATGCGTTTTATTGGAGATATTTTTAGACTTCTTAAAGACACAACATGGCCAACTCGCAAGGAAAGCTGGAGAGATTTTCGTTCTATCATGGAATACACAGCTTTCTTTGTAGTAATTATTTACATTTTTGACCAGTTGATTGTTTCAGGTTTGATTCGATTTATTAACATTTTTTAGAAGGTTAGTGGAGTTATTTACACTAGAAATCTTCTATTTATGAAAGGAAATATCATGGATAGTTTTGATAAAGGGTGGTTTGTTTTACAAACTTATTCTGGTTATGAAAATAAGGTAAAAGAAAATCTATTACAACGTGCACAAACCTATAATATGTTGGATAATATTCTACGCGTTGAAATTCCAACACAAACTGTGCAAGTTGAAAAAAATGGAAAGAGAAAAGAAGTAGAAGAAAATCGCTTTCCAGGTTATGTTCTTGTAGAAATGGTGATGACAGATGAAGCTTGGTTTGTTGTGCGAAACACACCAAATGTTACAGGATTTGTCGGATCACACGGGAACAGATCAAAACCAACTCCATTATTGGAACAAGAAATTCGTGACATTTTGGTATCTATGGGACAAACTGTACAAGAATTTGATTTCGATGTTGAGGTTGGTCAAACTGTACGTATTATTGATGGCGCTTTTGCAGACTACACTGGTAAGATTACAGAAATTGATAATAATAAAGTGAAAATGATTATCTCTATGTTTGGTAATGACACAGTTGCAGAAGTAAACCTAAACCAAATTGCGGAATTATAACCCTAAGAGAGGCTTGTCCTCTCTTTTTTGTGCAGTTTAGACGGTGTAGGGAACAGAACGGGGGAAATAACCAAATTAGCTTCATGATTTGTTAAACTGTAAATAGAAAGGAGAACATGATGCTTAAAGAATTGTATGAAGAAGTCCAGGGGAGTGTATATAAGTGTAGAAATGAATATTACCTTCATTTGTGGGAGTTATCGGACTGGGATCAAGAGGGAATGATATGTCTACATGAATTGATTAGTAGAGAAGAAGGGCTGGTAGAAGATATCCCACGCTTACGTAAATATTTCAAAACAAAATTCCGGAATCGAATTTTAGATTATCTCCGTAAGCAAGAAAGCCACAAACGAAGATATAATAAAGAACCCTATGAAGAAGTGGGTGAAATCAGTCATCGTATAAGTGAGGGCGGTCTGTGGCTAGATGATTATTATCTCTTTCATGAAACCCTAAGAGATTATAGAAACAAACAAAGTAAAGAGCAACAAGAAGAGCTAGAACGCGTCTTAAGAAATGAACGATTCCGAGGTCGTCAAAGAGTATTAAGAGACTTACGTATTGTGTTTAAAGAGTTTGACATCTGTACTCATTAGGAATTCATGCAAAAAAAAATTAATAAAAAATTTTAAAAAAGGTGTTGACAAGTCAGAAAAAGCCTGTATAATAGTAAGAGTTGAAAATAACAACTCTGGTCCGTTGGTCAAGGGGTTAAGACACCGCCTTTTCACGGCGGTAACACGGGTTCGAATCCCGTACGGACTATGGTATGTTGCGGTTGGAACACTTGATGAAAAAAAGTTTCAAAAAAACTTAAAAAAGTTTCAAAAAAGTGTTGACAAGCGAAAGTGACTGTGATATACTAATATAGTTGTCACTTGAGAGAAGTAAGTGACAAAGACCTTTGAAAACTGAACAAGACGAACCAATGTGCAGGGCACTACAACTAAGGTTGTAGTACTGAACAATGAAAAAA
>NZ_VMLP01000014.1:0-65176 GCF_013276755.1 Streptococcus sp. 5004
TTGATACAATAGGCTTTTTAAAGGCTGATTATTTAACAGCGTCTTTAAGAGCTTTACCAGCTTTGAATGCTGGAACTTTAGAAGCTGCAATTGTGATTTCTTTACCAGTTTGTGGGTTGCGACCTTTACGTGCAGCACGCTCACGAACTTCAAAATTACCAAAACCGATCAATTGAACTTTTTCACCAGCTGCAAGGTAGTCAGCTACTGCTGAAAATACAGCTTCAACTGCTGCTGCTGAGTCTTTCTTAGTCAATTCTGTAGCTTCTGCTACTTTAGCGATCAAATCTTGTTTGTTTGCCATGTTAATGATTCCTCCAAATTAATTTCTAATTAACAAATATAATCATATCCTAAAATCCCTTATAGGTCAAGTTAAAAGCGCTGTTTATTCGCATTTTCTTTATTTTTTTAGGAATGGTAACGTACCAAAATAGCCCATGCATTCTCGCCTGTATGAGTCTGAATAATAGAACCTGTTTCTAAAACAGAAATTGGCTTTTCAACATAAGCTTGTAAGCTTTCTTTCATCTCTTTTGCCCAATCAGCACTACCAGAATATGAAATTCCAATCTCTGCTACAGAACGTTCAGATAGAGATGTTGTCAACTCATCTAACCATTTTTTAAAGGTTTTAGCTCCACGACCTTTAACAATTGGCTGCAATTCATGGTCCTTCATTTGCATGACAACACGGATATTAAGAAGAGAACTCAACAATCCAGTTACACGGCCAATTCGTCCACCTTTGACAAGATTTTCCAAAGTTGAAACGCCAATATAGAGCTCCGTATGGTTTTTTACCTCTTCAACGTGAGATAAAATTTCCTCCAACTCTTTGCCTTCTTGCGCTAATTTTGCAGCCTCAACAACTTGAAATTTCAAGGCTTGGTCAGTAAAGGAACTATCGATAACCGTCACGTCGGCAGTAGATAGGCTAGCACCTTGACGCGCTGCTTCTACAGTACCCGAAAGAGCATGGGACATATGAATAGCAAGAATCTGACTACCATCCTTGCATAGGTCTTCAAAAACTTCAGCAAAGACACCTACAGGTGGCTGACTTGTTTTTGGAAGATTCTTAGCTTCTTGCATCAAGTGAAGAAATTTACCTTCTTCTTTCAAATCAGCATCAGAATAAACAACATTATCAATCATTACAGATAATGGAACAATTGTAATATCTAATTGTTTTACGAGTTCTGGTTCAATAGTAACAGATGAATCGGTTACAATCTTAATTTTTGTCATAGTATCAATCTTTCTATTTTAGGATTCAGATTGGTTTTCTTACTTTTAATTATATCAAAAAAAGATTAAAAATCCTAATGGAGTCACTCAAATTTTCCGTAAAAATTTGATATAATCAACTTATAAGAAAAGAGGTGTCCTATGATTAAAAAAATTTATCCCATTTTAACCATTTTACTAGGTGCTGCTATTTATGCTTTTGGGCTGACTTATTTTGTAGTCCCTCATCATCTCTTTGAAGGAGGGGCGACAGGTATTACCCTCATCACCTTTTATCTTTTTAAAATCCCTGTTTCTCTCATGAACCTGCTGATTAACATTCCCCTTTTCATCCTAGCTTGGAAAATATTTGGAGCCAAATCCCTCTATTCTAGTTTGCTAGGAACCTTAGCCTTATCCGCCTGGTTAGCTTTTTTTGAGCGTATTCCCCTTCATATTGATCTTCAAGGTGATTTACTAATCACAGCCCTTATAGCAGGAATCCTATTGGGAATTGGCCTTGGAATTATTTTTAATGCTGGTGGTACAACTGGCGGAACTGATATTCTAGCTCGTATTCTCAATAAATACACTCATATATCTATGGGGAAATTGCTCTTTATCTTAGATTTTTGTATTCTCATGCTCATTCTCTTAATCTTCAAGGACTTGAGATTGGTTTCCTACACGCTCTTATTTGATTTTATCGTTTCGCGTGTCATTGATTTGATTGGTGAAGGTGGCTACGCTGGCAAAGGTTTTATGATTATCACAAAACGTCCCGACCAACTTGCTAAAGCAATTAATGATGACCTAGGAAGAGGTGTTACTTTTATTTCCGGTCAAGGCTACTACAGCAAAGAAAATTTGAAAATCATCTACTGTATTGTCGGTAGAAATGAAATTGTGAAAATGAAGGAAATGATTCATCGAATCGATCCTCAAGCTTTTATAACTATTACAGAAGCCCACGAAATCCTTGGAGAAGGATTTACCTTTGAAAAAGAATAAAAAGAGGTAATGTCGTGACCTCAAAAGTTAGACTAAATCATCTATCTTTTGGGTTACAGACAACCTCTTTTTTGTTTACTCAAGCTCTTAAGACCAATTCCGAGCTACTTCTTCATCAGTCTTTAACTGATCCACTAATTGGTCAACTGAGTCAAATTTGGTCATATCTCGAATGCGATCAAGCCAATAAACCATGACGGTTTCCCCATAAATATCTTGATTAAAATCAAAAATATTGACTTCAAAACGTGCTTCTTCTCCATCAAAGGTCACGTTTTTCCCGACACTAGCCATAGCACGATACTTCTGTCTTTGAATCTCAACATCAACGATATAAACGCCATCTGCTGGCATATAAGTACGGTCTAAAAGCACTAAATTAGCTGTTGGATAACCAATCGTACGACCACGAGCATTACCATGAACCACCATACCTCTGGATGGAAGCGGTGCCCCCAAAAGTTCTCCTGCTTCTTTCACATTTCCATCTAAAATAGCTTGACGGATACGAGTTGAACTGATTTTTCCTTTCTCATCTTCCACAGGTGGAACAATGATAACTTCTCCATCAAAGTAATTCTTTAAATCTTCTGCTGTTTTTTTGTCAGAACCAAATGTATAATCAAAACCTGCAACAATAATTTTGGCATTCATAGCCTTGATATAAGTTGCAAAAAATTCTTCTGCCGTGAGACTAGCGAATTGACTACTAAAATCAAGGAGATATAATTCTTCTACACCTTCACGCTTTAATTTCCTCTCACGTTCAGCAGGATTTAAAATATGTAAAAACAGATCAGGATGATAAGGCTCTAAAGCGATCTTTGGAGATTCATTAAAGGTCATAACGACGATAGGCAATAAATCTTTTCTCGCAGCCTTATTGGCAACACGAAATAATTCTTGATGCCCCTTGTGTATACCATCAAAATAGCCGAGAACAACGACTGAATCAGATGGTGTACCAATATCTTTTTGGTTTTTTATAGGAATAGTAATAATCATAAAATAATTATATCATAGCGATAGCTATTTCTGGAACAGAAAATCTGAAATGTCGTTTTTTTCACCTGAAATGACCATTTTTACAAAAGGGAGTAGCATGCAAATATATATTGACTCTGATATACTAGAATTACAAAAAAGGTGAACGATTAACATCATAAGCCATTCCCAATTTATTCTTATCGCATCACAGTTCATCATCATTCTTGAGTGAAGAACTGATAGTTGAATAGCCTGCACTAATGTCGCAAAAGCCAGCGTTTTCTGACGCTGGCTTTAAAACTGTGAAAATTCTTTCTCAACTAGATCGCTTCTGTGACAAAACTACGGCTTTCCAATACTTTGAGCATGGCATTAGCTGTATCTAGCGCTGTGAAGAGTGGCACCCCGTGTTCAATGGCTGAACGGCGAATTTGCTCACCATCTTCGTCAGCAGTTCGTTTTGTTCCAACTGTGTTAATGATAGCTTGGATTCTTCCTTTGCGAACAAAGCTTGGAATATCCTTATCGTCATCACCTATCTTACCAACTGGTTGAGCTTGCAGGCCATAACTATCAAAGAAGGCTGCTGTCCCTTCTGTCGCGAGGATTCCATAGCCAATATTTTGGAAACGACGAGCCAAGTCCAAGGCTTCTTCTTTGGCATCATCTGCGATAGTAAATACAACGTTACCAAAAGTTGGCAAGTGTAAGTAAGAAGCTTCAAAGGCCTTATAGAGAGCTTTTTCCAAAGTCGTATCAGAACCCATAACTTCCCCTGTTGACTTCATTTCAGGACCGAGCAAGCTGTCTACCTTAGCTAGTTTTGTGAAGGAGAAGACAGGTGCCTTGATATGAACGCGGGTGCTTTCAGGGTAAAGTCCATCTTGGTAGCCAAGTTCTGATAAACTTTGACCAAGAATGAGCTTGGTTGCTACTTGTGCCATAGGGATATTGGTTACCTTAGAAAGGAATGGCACCGTACGGCTAGCACGTGGATTGACCTCAATAACATAGACTTTTTCATCCTTGATGACAAACTGGATGTTCATCATTCCAAGGCAGTTAAGACCGATTGCTAGGCGTTTTGTGTAGTCTGCAATGGTTTCCTGAACCTTTTGCGACAAGGTTTGTGGTGGGTAAACGGCCATTGAGTCACCTGAGTGGACACCAGCACGTTCGATATGCTCCATGATACCAGGAATGAGTACATTTTTACCATCTGAAATGGCATCAACTTCGCACTCTTGCCCAACGATGTAAGAGTCAACAAGAACTGGGTGGTCTGGACTAGCCTTAACAGCAGTTCGCATGTAAGAACGAAGGTCTTCTTCATTTTCAACGATTTCCATGGCACGTCCACCTAAAACATAAGATGGGCGAACTAAGACTGGGAAGCCAATCTTGCGAGCTGCAAGCACTGCTTCTTCTTCATTGGTAGCCGTTTGTCCTGGTGGCTGTGGAATGTCCAAATCTTTTAGAGCTTGCTCAAAGAGGTCACGGTCTTCGGCACGGTCTAGGTCAGCGACCTGTGTACCAAGGATGGTCACACCTGCTTTTGCCAATGGCTCCGCAAGGTTGATAGCTGTTTGACCACCAAACTGAACGATAACACCCTTTGGTTGCTCCAAGTCAATGACGTTCATAACATCTTCAAAAGTCAATGGTTCAAAGTAGAGCTTGTCAGACACAGAGAAGTCTGTAGAAACGGTCTCTGGGTTTGAATTCATGATGATGGCTTCATAACCAGCCGCCTGAATAGCCTTAACTGAATGAACAGTTGCGTAGTCAAACTCGACCCCTTGACCGATACGGATTGGACCTGAACCTAGGACTAGAACGGATTCCTTATCAGACTTGATAGACTCGTTTTCCCAACCATAGGTTGAATAGAAATATGGTGTTTCAGAGTCAAACTCTGCCGCACAAGTATCGACCATCTTGTAGACTGGGACAATCTTGTTTTCCAAACGAAGCTGACGAACTTGGTCTGCAGTCGTTTCCCAAAGTTCAGCAATCTTACGGTCTGAGAAGCCATTAAGTTTAGCTGTTTTCAAAACTTCTAGATCTTGTGGATGGGCACCCAATTCTTGCTCAATTTCAAAGATATGCAAGAGTTTATCAAGATAGAATATATCAATCTTAGTCAATTCAGCAATTTCTTCTGGTGTGTAGCCACGGCGAATGGCTTCTGATACGTAGAAGAGGCGGTCATCTTGTGCTTTGACTACTTTTTCAATCAAGGAATCATCAGAAACTGCTGCAAGTTCAGGCATTTCATTGTGGTGCACCCCAATTTCAAGGGAGCGACAGGCCTTAAGGAGAGATTCTTCGATGTTACGACCAATTGCCATAACTTCTCCAGTCGCCTTCATCTGGGTACCCAGACGGCGCTCACCTTTTTCAAACTTGTCAAATGGGAAACGAGGAATCTTGGCAACCACGTAGTCAAGGGCTGGTTCAAACATGGCATAGGTTGAACCTGTAACTGGGTTGATGACCTCATCCAAAGTCAAACCGACGGCAATCTTAGCAGCTAACTTAGCAATCGGATAACCTGTCGCCTTTGAAGCAAGGGCTGAAGAACGTGATACACGGGGGTTTACTTCGATGACATAGTATTTGAAGCTATGCGGATCAAGGGCTAGCTGAACGTTACACCCACCTTCAATCTTGAGAGCGCGGATAATGCTCAAGCTCGCGTCACGTAGCATTTGGTTTTCATAATCTGACATGGTTTGGGCAGGGGCAAATACGATGGAATCCCCTGTGTGAATCCCAACTGGGTCAAAGTTTTCCATGTTACAAACAACCAGGGCATTGTCAGCCGAGTCGCGCATCACTTCGTATTCGATTTCCTTGAAACCTGCGATTGAACGTTCAATCAAACATTGGGTCACAGGTGACAATTTCAATCCATTTTCAGCGATTTCACGCAATTCTTCCTCATTAGCACACATTCCACCACCAGTACCACCTAGGGTAAAGGCTGGACGAACGATGACTGGGTAGCCAATTGTTGCTGCAAAGGCAACAGCTTCTTCAACAGTGTTTACAATTTCAGATTCTGGAATGGGTTGGTTGAGCTCTTCCATCAATTGTTTAAAGAGGTCACGGTCCTCCGCTTGGTCAATGGCAGATAATTTAGTTCCCAGAAGCTCAACACCAAGCTCATCAAGAATACCATTTTTAGATAATTCCATGGCCATGTTGAGACCTGTCTGACCACCGAGTGTTGGTAGCAAGGCATCTGGACGCTCCTTACGAAGAATACGTGTCACAAACTCAAGTGTAATCGGTTCAATATAAACCTTATCAGCAATTTCCTTATCCGTCATGATGGTTGCAGGATTTGAGTTAACCAAGACAACCTCATAACCTTCCTCTTTCAACGACAAGCAAGCCTGGGTTCCAGCATAGTCAAACTCAGCAGCCTGACCAATAATAATCGGACCAGAACCAATCACCATAATTTTTTGAATATCAGTACGTTTAGGCATAGTTTATGATACAAAGCCCGTAGAGAACACAGTGAAAATAGGAAACTCGGTGCAGACGCCTTTAGCGTCAAGACGATGTTTATCTTTTTCACACAGTTCTTAGGACGTGTTCACTTCCGCGAACAATGTATCTTCTCCTTTCTATTCGGCAACTCTCGGGTTGCCATTAAATAAATTCTCCGACGATTTTTTAGCGAAACGATACTTTTCGGTAAAAAATCTAGTGCAGGGAGTTTTTAGTTCGCCTGATAGCGACTAAAAGAAACGACCTGCCTTTCTATTCGGCAACTCTCGGGTTGCCATTAAATAAGATACAAAGGACGAATAGAAAGCGATTGAATTTTAGGAAACCAAGGAAGGATTGACAATCCAAATTGGTTTCTCTAAATTCCAAGCTTTCCGTCCGAGTTCAGTTAAATAAATTCTCCGACAAGCTTTTACTCGTTCTTAGTTTGATTGTTTAAAAGCTTCCATCATCTCGATAAACTCGTCGAATAGGTAGCTTGCGTCGTGTGGACCAGGGGCTGCGTCTGGGTGGTATTGAACAGAGAAAGCAGGTTGGTATCTGTGACGCACACCTTCAACTGACTTGTCATTGATTTCTTCGTGGGTGATAATCAAGTGTTCTGGCAAATCCTCACGGCTAACTGCATAACCATGGTTTTGACTTGTAAAATCCACACGTCCTGTAGCAATTTCGCGTACCGCATGGTTGAATCCACGGTGTCCAAATTTCATCTTGTAGGTCTTAGCACCATTTGCCATTGCAAAGAGTTGATGCCCCATACAAATACCAAAGATTGGAATTTTCCCTTGCACACCACGAATCATATCCAGTGCCTGTGGAACATCTTCTGGGTTACCTGGACCGTTTGACAACATAACTCCGTCAGGATTGAGATGGAGAATTTCTTCAGCCGTTGTCGAATAGGGAACAACTGTCACGTTACAGTTGCGTTTAGAAAGTTCACGTAGAATTGAGTGCTTAAGACCAAAGTCCACTAGAACCACGCTCAAACCAACTCCTGGAGCTGGATAGGATGTTTTAGTAGAAACCTGCTTGATATTATCTGTCGGCAAAACTGTTGCTTGGAGCTGGTCCGTCACATGGTCCATACTATCTCCAACATGAGTCAAGGTTGCACGCATCGTACCATGCTTACGGATAATCTTGGTAAGTGCACGCGTATCAATTCCAGAAATACCCGGAATTTTCTTGGCTTTCAAAAATTCATCCAAGGTCATTTGGTTGCGCCAGTTGCTTGCTCTTCGTGCTTCTTCAAAAACAACGACTCCTTTACAAGTTGGAATGATGGATTCGTAATCATCACGATTAATTCCATAATTTCCCACCAAAGGATAAGTAAAGGTCAAGATTTGTCCATTATAAGACTGGTCTGTAATGGATTCTTGGTAGCCGGTCATACCTGTATTAAAGACGATTTCGCCTGTTACATCAATATCTGCTCCGAAGGCCTTGCCTTCAAAAACTGTGCCATCTTCTAATACTAGAAGTCTTTTTGTCATATTTTCACCTCTCGTGGACGCTCACTGGCGTCTTTTAACGTCTTGTGTTTTAGTTGGCGTTTCTACTCGCCAGTACGGATTCTAAGATTGCCATTCGAACAAAGACACCATTGGTCATTTGTTGGACAATCCGTGATTTTGGTGCTTCAACCAAGTGGTCTGCGATTTCTACATCACGGTTGACTGGGGCTGGGTGCATAAGGATTGCTGTTTCTTTCAAACGGTCATAACGTTCTTGAGTCAAGCCATGTTGGGCATGGTAGTCTTCTTTTGAAAAGACAGCTCCACTATCATGGCGTTCATGTTGCACACGGAGAAACATCATGACATCCACCTGATCAATGATTTCATCAATGGTTACAAACTGTCCATAATCTGCAAACTCTTGACTTCTCCATTCCTCAGGTCCAGCAAAATAAAGTTCAGCTCCCAAGCGTTTCAAAATCTGCATATTGGATTTAGCAACGCGTGAGTGGTCCAAGTCACCTGCAATCGCAACCTTGAGACCCTCAAAGTGACCAAATTCCTCATAAATAGTCATCAAATCAAGCAAGCTCTGGCTAGGGTGTTGACCCGAACCATCTCCACCATTGATGATGGAAGTCGTAATCGTCGGACTTGCAATTAACTCTCTGTAGTAGTCAACCTCAGGGTGGCGAATCACACAGACATCCACTCCTAAAGCAGACAGAGTCAAAATGGTATCATAAAGTGTCTCACCCTTATTGACTGAACTAGTCTTCACATCAAAGTCAAGTCGCTCCAATCCCAGTTTAATCTCTGCCACTTCAAAGGACTTATGCGTTCGTGTAGAATCCTCAAAGAAAAGATTGGAAACAATCGGATGGTCCTCATAGGGAAGCTGAGCTCCATTTTTAAACTCAATTCCTCGCTTGATCAATTTCATCACTTGATCGACAGTGAGGTCTTCCATGGACACCACATGGTTTAATGCTTGTTGATTTACTGACATGGCTACTCCTTTAGCTTTCTAAGCTTCTTCAGTAATCAGAACTCTATCTTGGCCATCAAGTTCTGCCATCTCTACGATGATTTCTTCAGAACGACTAGTTGGTATGTTTTTTCCAACGTAATCTGGACGGATTGGCAATTCTCTATGTCCACGATCGACTAGAACTGCTAAACTCACGCGCGCAGGACGACCATGACCTACAATATTATCAATAGCAGCACGGATGGTACGACCTGTATAGAGCACATCATCCACCAAGATAACTTCGCGGTCTGTCACATCGACAGAAACCAAAGAAGTATCTTCTCCACTTTTAACATCATCACGGAAAGGTTTAGTATCCAATTCCACAACAGGAACTGAAAGATTTTCTAGCTGTTCCAAACGTTCTTGGATTCGGTGGGCGATAAAGACACCACGAGTTTTAATACCAGCCAAGACGATTTTATTCAAATCTTTGTTGCGTTCGATAATCTCATAAGTAATACGCGTAATCGCTCGTTTGACAGTCAATTCGTCTACAACTTCTTTTGCCTTCATGACAAACCTCCAAAAAGAAAAGTCTCCTTAAACAAGGAGACTTGAAATGTATAGCCAAGCGAGCCCTACTGCAAACAGTATAGACTTCACCCTACTACTTAATCGTTCTCCTTGCCTGCCTCACGGGACAGGTTTAAAGGAATATTTAGTTATCAAATACTATAGCACAAAGCATGCTTAAAATCAAGCAAAAACTTTTGAAACCCCATCTTATAAATTGCTTATAAATTGCTAAAGTCATATAACTGTGGGTACTGGTCACACTCTGGATTTTTAGGATGGCAAATGGCTCTTCCAAAATAAATCATGGCCTGATGGGCAGCTAACCACTGCTCCGGTGGCAAGATATCCATGACCCGCTTTTCCACCTCAAGCGGTGTCGCTGATTTTTTGACAATATCGTGGTGTTTGCAGATACGCTCCACATGAGTATCCACTGCAAAGGCTGGAATCCCAAAGCCCACACTCATGACAACATTGGCTGTCTTGCGACCAACTCCTGCAAGACTTTCCAATTCCTCACGTGTTTGAGGAACTTGGCCATCAAAATCATCTAGTAACTGTTGGGCACATTTTTTAAGGAATTTAGCCTTATTCCGATACAGTCCCAGGCGAGAAATGTGTGAAGCAATCTCACTCTCTGTCGCTACAGACATGGCTTGTGGCGTTGAAAAGGCAGCAAAGAGACCTGGTGTAGCCTTATTTACCGCTGCATCCGTTGTCTGAGCTGACAACATGACCGCAACTAGTAGTTCAAAATGATTGGTAAAATCAAGACTGGGCTTGGCATCTGGAAACAGAGCAATTATTTCTTCCAGCACTTTTCGTGCTCGTTTTTTTGACAAGACCATTATTCGTCTCCGTCAAATAGTCCTTGTAAGCCAGCAAAAGGACTGTTTTCTTCTTTCTTAACTGCCTGTTGGGCTTGGTATTCTTCTTCTGTCATGATTTGCCAGTCATTTCCTGAAACAAATCCTTGACCAGCCTCTTCTTCAGCCGTCAAGACCTTGATAGGAATGTTGAGAAGGATATTATCTGACACGCTCTCAGCAAGGTCAAGTTCTCCATTTTCGATAGGCAAGACCAAATCATCGTCTAAAACTTCCTGATCTAGTTGGTTAGTTGCACCTTCCATGAAAACTTCCGTTACTGGATAAGATTCAACTAACTCAACTGGTTCCATACTGCGACTTGAAGCAAGAACAATGGTATAAGATAGTTGATAATCTAAGAAATACATACGGTCTTCGTACTGTACTTTCCCAACTGCAAGGATATCTTTTACATCTAAAATTTCTTGATTGCGTGCACGCAGGTCTGCAGCTAGGTCTAACGTTTGTTCAAAATGCAAGCCTTCAGACTGCTTACGAATTTCTTGAATATTTAATTTCATACTTCCTCCATAAAGATTTACTCTCTTGATTATACCATGAAAAGCCTACAAATCAGCCCACCAAACTTTTTAATTAACATTCGATTTTTTAACATGTTTACTATGACATTTTTTAGTGCCATACTATAGGCAATAATACATCAGAGCAAGGAGGATGCTCACATGAAAGACAAAGAACTCATTACTAATGCAACCCAACTCCTATCCGAGTTAAATAAAAGTTTCCAAAGCTGCAAACAGGGTAGGGCAGATGATATTCGACTGCAAGAGCTGCTAAACACTACTCTGCAAGAGCTCAAAAAAGCGGAAAAGTTGGACAACAGTATTTTAATCGACCTTGAGAAATTTTACCAACGTACCAGTCTTCTGATTGGTCTTGGTAGCCTAAAACTGAATGATCAAGCACGCACTGCTTGGCGAAACTATGATAAATTCCATTACGAGCATATCAAACACGTACTGACTCTCTATGGACCTGTTTTCGGATTTTAGAGATTAGAATTGTCAGTTTTCTGTTGACAAAATTTCCTTAAAGGTATAGGATAAAGATACTAATACTCGGAGGTAAGGGAGACATGAACAACTAAGTCTATCAAATAAAGAAACTTTATTTAGTAGATCTTGTTTTTGTCTCTTTTTGTGTGCTCTTTTCATACTAGATTTTCTAGTATCTTATCCTCATTGAAAATCAAAAAACTAGAAGGCTAACCATCTGCTCCTCTTGAGTTGGATTAGGCAATCCTAAGCTAGTTTGACGAGCTTTTCAACGAGGATAATAGAGTTTTGACAGTGACTTTGGGCTCTACTAGATAAAGTAGAGCTTTTTGTTATGCACTATCGACATTCTAGAAAGGGCAATCATATGATAAAAATCAATCACCTGACCATCACACAAAACAAAGATTTACGAGACCTTGTCTCAGACTTAAACATGACCATCCAAGACGGGGAAAAGATAGCTATTATTGGAGAGGAAGGAAATGGCAAATCAACCTTGATTAAAACTTTAATGGGAGAAACTTTACCTGATTTCACTATCAGGGGAGACATTCAATCTGATTATCAATCAATAGCCTACATTCCTCAAAAACTCCCCGAAGAGCTGAAAAAGAAAAGTCTACACGACTACTTCTTTTTGGATTTTGCTGATTTAGACTACAGTATCCTCTATCGTTTGGCTGAGGAGTTACACTTTGATAGCAACCGTTTCGCTAGCGTTCAAGAGATTGGAAGCCTTTCGGGGGGCGAAGCTTTGAAAATTCAGCTCATCCATGAGTTAGCCAAACCCTTTGAGATTCTATTTTTAGATGAACCTTCAAATGACCTAGACCTTGAGACGGTTGACTGGCTAAAAGGTCAGATTCGAAAGATTAGGCAAACCGTTATTTTCATTTCCCATGATGAGGACTTTCTTTCTGAAACGGCAGACACTATTGTCCACTTGCGACTGGTCAAGCACCGTAAAGAAGCGGAAACACTAGTAGAGCATTTAGACTATGATAGTTATAGTGAGCAGAGAAAGGCTAATTTGGCCAGACAAAGCCAGCAAGCAGCCAACGACCAAAGAGCCTACGATAAAACCATGGAAAAACATCGGCGAGTCAAGCAAAATGTAGAAACTGCGCTTCGAGCTACTAAAGACAGTACTGCCGGTCGCCTATTGGCTAAAAAAATGAAAAATGTTCTCTCTCAAGAAAAACGCTTTGAAAAGATAGCTCAGTCCATGACCCAAAAACCACTTGAAGAGGAAGAAATCAGACTTTTCTTCTCAGATATACAGCCATTAGCGACTTCTAAAGTATTAATCCAACTGGAAAAAGAAAATTTGTCCATTGGCGAGCGAATTTTGGTGCAAGAACTACAACTAACTATCCGTGGCCAAGAAAAAATTGGTATCATCGGCCCAAATGGTGTTGGAAAATCAACTCTGTTAGCCAAGTTACAGCAACTACTAAGTGCCAAAAGAGAGATTTCACTTGGTGTTATGCCACAAGATTACCATAAAAAACTACAATTAGATTTATCCCCAATAGCCTATCTCAGCAAAACTGGGGAAAAAGAGGAACTACAAAAAATCCAATCTCACCTAGCCAGTCTCAATTTCAGTTATCCAGAAATGCAGTATCAAATTCGCTCCTTATCTGGCGGGCAACAGGGTAAACTCCTGCTTTTGGATTTAGTCTTGCGCAAACCCAACTTTCTCCTGCTGGATGAACCTACACGAAACTTTTCTCCCACTTCTCAACCCCAAATCAGAAAACTCTTTGCCACCTATCCTGGTGGTCTCATCACTGTTTCGCATGACCGTCGTTTCTTAAAAGAAGTTTGCTCGATCATCTATCGCATAACAGAACACGGTTTGGAGCTAGTTAATTTATAAGATTCATACTCATGAGGATAATTCTTTGCTTTGGAGCGCTATTTAAACATTATAATCAGTGAATAAATCTTATATCCACATTCAAGTCAATAATTTCTTTCAAGATCATTTGTAATCAACTCTAAATAGACGGATAAAAACTACTTCTAACTATCAAAAAACGAGCACCTCCTCAGTTGGAAATGCGGCTCTATAATATTTGTAGTGGGTAAATCCCTATAGATATTATGGAGCCTATTTTAGGGTAGAAAAAAAGTCCCATATGACCTATAATGAAAAGCGATCAAACAACTCATTAGAAAGAATCATATGGAACAATTACATTTTATCACAAAACTACTAGACATTAAAGACCCTAATATTCAAATTATAGATATCATCAATAGGGATACACACAAAGAAATCATCGCCAAACTGGACTACGATGCTCCATCTTGTCCTTATTGTGGAAGTCAAATGAAAAAATATGACTTTCAAAAACCTTCTAAGATTCCTTACCTCAAAACGACCGGTATGCCTACTAGAATTCTATTTAGAAAGCGTCGTTTCAAGTGCTATCATTGCTCGAAAATGATGGTCGCCGAGACCTCACTCGTCAAGAAGAATCACCAAATTCCTCGTATTATCAATCAAAAAATTGCTCAAAAGTTAATTGAAAAGACTTCTATGACCGATATTGCCCATCAGCTTTCCATTTCAACTTCAACTGTCATTCGAAAGCTCAATGATTTCCACTTTAAGCATGATTTTTCTCGTCTTCCTGAGATTATGTCCTGGGACGAGTATGCCTTCACTAAGGGAAAGATGAGTTTTATTGCACAAGATTTTGATAATCTCAACATCATCACTGTTCTTGAGGGTAGAACACAAGCTGTCATTCGTGATCACTTTCTTAAATATGATAGAGCCGTCCGATGTCGAGTGAAAATCATTACTATGGATATGTTTAGTCCCTACTATGCCTTAGCTAAACAGCTTCGCTTTCGAATTTCTAGGCTCAGGCTGAAACAGTCTCCCAGACTGTTTCACTCCCATGTGCTAAAATCGTTCTAGATCGTTTCCATATTATCCAACATCTCAGCCGTGCTATAAGTCGTGTCCGTGTTCAAATCATGAATCAGTTCGATCGAAAATCCCATGAATACAAAGCCATCAAACGTTACTGGAAGCTCATTCAACAAGATAGTCGTAAACTCAGTGATAAGCGATTTTATCGCCCTACTTTTCATATGCACTTAACCAATAAAGAGATTCTTGACAAGCTTTTGAGCTATTCAGAAGACTTGAAACACCACTATCATCTCTATCAGCTCTTGCTTTTTCACTTTCAGAATAAGGAACCAGAGAAATTTTTTGGACTCATTGAGGACAATCTAAAGCAGGTTCATCCTCTTTTTTCAGACTGTCTTTAAAACCTTCCTTAAAGATAAAGAGAAAATTGTCAACGCCCTTCAACTACACTATTCTAACGCCAAACTGGAAGCGACCAATAATCTCATCAAACTTATCAAGCGCAATGCCTTTGGTTTTCGGAACTTTGAAAACTTCAAAAAACGGATTTTTATCGCTCTGAACATCAAAAAAGAAAGGACGAAATTTGTCCTTTCTCGAGCTTAGCTTTTCTTCAACCCACTACAGTTGACAAAGAGCAGGAAATGCTCGTTTTCTTATGTTGCCATGGTTTATAATTACAATGAGAAATAGGAAACAGCCTTGAATGGGAAAATCTCCTAGATCTACGACCACAAACTTTTTTATCTACCAACTTTTTTATTCTGCTGGTTTTTCTTAGTTTCCAGTACTTGTTGTATACTCTGTTGTTTCCTTTTCTGAAGCTGATTCAGCAGGTTTAGAATCTGTTGCGTTGCTCGGTTTGTTTTCGTCGCTAGCAGTTTCACTGTTAGATTCTGCAGTTGCGTTTGGTTGGTTCTCAGCACTGGTGTTATCTCCATTTGCCTCGGCATTTCTTGCTGGATTTGTTTCTTCGCTTGTGCTTGATTTTGACTGGATTTGGTGATTCAAAACTAGAATAGCTTTTGTCAATTCAAGTAAAGCTGCTTTGTCTTTACTCTTAGCAGAAAGTTGATCTAGTAATGCATCCACTTTATCAAAGTCCTCATCAGAACCATTATTACTTTCTAAATAAGAGTGAAGCGATATGAGAATATCGTAGAGTTTTTGATAGAGTACAAGTGTCTGAGGATCTTGTTCAGCATTTTCTTTCTCTTGTTGAAGAGCACTAGCGATACGAGTCAAAACATCTTTCACCTGGCTGTTTACTTCATCCAAGTCTGCATCAGCCTTGTTTGTAGCAGCTTTGAGATTTTCTACTTCTTCTGCCAAAGATTGTCTGATTCCTTCTTCTTGGATTTGCTCCAAGAGTTGATTTGCCTTGCTCAAGAGACTTTCTACTTCTTCCTTGCTAACATGATTGACATGCTCTTCTTTTTTAAGATCAGGATAAAGATCTTTCAAAAATTCATAAATCGCTTGCTTAGCAGATTGGTTATCAACTGTTTCTTTATCTAAAACTGTTTCATTTACTTTTGTAGAAGCTGGCTGATTTTTCAAAGCCTCTTCTACTTCTTGTTTTGTTTGGTAAATGCTTGGGAACAGTTTATTCAAGTCCACAGCCTTACGGAAGGATTGAGATTGATATAAAGTAAAAGTCAAATTAGCTACTTTACTACGAAGCTCATCACTTAAACGACCATCAGTTACATGCTCATAGAAGTACTTGATATATTCCACTGTTGTATCACCAGTACGATCATTAAAGTCTTGAAGAGCTTGAAGTTGTGATTCAACTGCTACTAAAGCAGCTTCATCTTTAGCCAACTTAGCCTCTTGGAGTCGAACGAGAAGGTCTTTTTTAGGAAGTCCATAAGAGTCAGTATCTAGTGTATTGATTTTATCGATCAAGGCCTGATATTTCTTATCTAAAGCACTTGTTTCAACAGGTTTGACACTTTCATCAATATGGATATATTGCTTATCAAAGAGATCAAGTGTCGCAAGATAACCTGCTGTAGAGTTAGTTGCTAGTTTCTTCATATTTTCAGTAAACTGTCCTAAGGCTAACTCAATCTGTCTTTGTTTGATTGGATCGTCTTTATAGACGTTTCGACTTTCAGCAAGAAGTTGATCTACTTTTGCTAAAACTGTTTTCTCATCAAAGGCCCCAGGCTGATAGTTGGATTTCAGGGCTGGAATTTTGTTTTTCAAGGCTACTTCATAGCCCTTAGTTTGAACCTTGATGTAGTGATTGTGGTCTCCATGAGGGATCACAAAACTGCCGTTTTCAACCTGCAAACGATAAGGTGATACGCGATCACGTAAGGCAGTCGTATAAAGTTCATTTAGGAAATCAAGTTCAGGATTTCCAGTTTGGAGTGGAAGTCGAACGTGTTCCTTACGAACAGCATAGGGATGGATATGAGTTGGATCGTAGGCTTGGTCAGGATTATTAAATACAAAGAAACCTTTTGAAATTCTAATAGCTTCAAGTGGAACCCCATAGGTCTTAGAAATATAAGCTATTTTTTCTTCATCACTAGCATCTTTAGAGAATGATTCAACAGATTTTGCAAGTGGTTGAACAGGCTCTGCATCATGATGTGTTTTCAAATGTTCCTGAGCTTCCTTAATTTGATCAGCTGTCAAATCCTTTTTGAAGAAGTAATGATTGTGGTCTCCGTGACTCATGATAAATCCTTGATCATCCTCACTAATGACACGATCGGCATCAAAACCGTGATCGTGATCTTCACCATGATGGTGGTCATGCTCATCGCCATCGTGATCGTCATCATGAGCTGGATTTGGTGTAGCTGTATTTACCCCTTTCAAGTGGTCTTGCGCTGCCTTAATTTGCTCTGCTGACAAGTCCTTCTTGAAGAAGTAATGATTGTGGTTACCATGAGTCATGACAAAGCCTGCCGCATCTTCCGCAATAATACGATTAGCATCAAAGCCGTGCCCATCTTCTTCATGTTCCTCATGTGAAACACTAGGATTGGCTGCAAGAGATGGCGAAGGTGTTGTTAGACCATTATTTGGAAGAGTCGGTTGTCCAATTACGGTCGATTTTGGAATGTAATGGAAATGATCACCATGTCTTACAATATAAGCTGTAGCAGTTTCTTCGACAATATCTTTAGGATTAAAGATATAACCATCAGATGTTGAAGAGATAGGCTTATTTGTAAGTAATGAGGCATGATTCAAAGTAGATGGACTACTTGAAAGACTTCCTAGACTAGACACTATTTCATGAGGTTTTTCATTTGTAGAAACTGTAGAACCAGTTCCACTGATAGGCACCATTCTGGCAATCTTTTCTTCTAAAGGAGAAAGCTTGCTGTAAGGAATAAAGTGGTAATGGTCGCCATGTGGAATCGCAACTCCATTTGGTGTACGACTGATAATCTTAGCAGGGTCAAAGACTAAGCCATCTGATTCACTGTAACGTTGGTCACTAGGTGAATCATAGAGTTCTTTCAAAAGACTTTGGAGATTTTCAGCTTTATTTGCTGGCTTGCTAGTTGAGCCTTGTGCTACAGATTGCGTATTATTGTCACTAGCTGCTGAAGAATAGCTTAACTGGCTCGGTTGCGTATTTTTGCCAGCTAAATGAGCTTTTGCTGCTGCTAATTCACTAGCAGACAAATCACTTTTTGGAATATAGTGGTAGTGACCTCCGTGAGGAACGATATAAGCATCACCAGTATCTTCGATAATATCAGCTGGATTAAAGACATAACCATCATCTGTCGTATAGCGTCCCTGAGACCTTGCTACAGCAACATCAGAGCTGACCTTCTCATTATCTTTGACATGTTCTTGTTTTTGACGATTGATTTCATCCTTGGTTCGAACATTATCAGCATGAGCTACATCTTTCAGGTAGACATAATATTTTCCATTGACCTTGATAATGTAGCCACCCTTGACCTCATTGACAATATCTCCATCTTTAAGTTGGTAGTTTGGATCCTTCATCAGAAGTTCTTCACTAAAGAGAGCATCATAAGGAACTTTCCCGTTATAGTAATGATAGTGGTCACCGTGTGACGTCACATAGCCCTGATCTGTAATTTTGATGACAATTTGCTCAGCCTGAATTCCTTCTTTTTGGCTGACCTGGTCTGGTGTCAAGTTTTCACTTTTCTGACTGGGCTGACTACCATCCACATAAGAAACACGATTATTGTCCTTATTTTCCTGCGATCGATGCTGGTTTAGTGCATATGCACATAGACTCAAGGATACGATAACAGCTGATCCAGCTGCTATATATTTTTTACTGAATTTCATAAATCCCTCATTTCAATAAATGATGAAGCTTTTTCTTAACTTCTTTTTCTCGGTTAAACAATTTTTCTAAACCGGTTATTTAACCATTTAATTAACCAGTAAATAGTTTACCTTTTTTAAGTTTATCTGTCAAGATTTTTATATCATTTTAATTATTGCCTAAATTACCAACCAGCGCCTAAAGACGCTGACTTTCACTTTGCTCAAGCCTTATTGCTCTTGACTCGTCACTTGCATCTTAAAGAAGCTTTAGTATTACTTACTACTATCCCTAAAAGAATCCTCATATTCTTTTACACTTAATTTCTCTAGTACTATATCATGCTTTACTAGTTCTCAAATTTTCATACTCGTGAAGAAATCATTCACTGGATAATTTCAACTCCTTTATAACTACACAAACGATGAAATATTTCGCCTAAACTACTTCGATATTGATTATAGATGACTTTTCGTCTATACTTAGGGGTGAACACAATATGATAGAACAGTGCCACTTTGTGTGCGATAAACTATGAGCCTTTTGTGCCATATTTTTCTCCTTTCGCTTTACAATTGGCTTTAACACCTTTATTGTATCGCGTTCGGAGTTTTTTTGGTATAACCTTCGACGCGCACCCGCATAGTGGGTGGTTTGCCTGTCTCACACCTGACTTAGTGAGACGGACCGAAAGTCACATAATACAAAATATCGCCCCATCCGGAGCGATATGTTTATTTTTTCTTTTTAGATGATGTGTGGATGGCAATCTTCACTTCAAAGATTGTTCCCTTTGGCTTATTATCTTTAACAGTAATGGTTCCTTTTAAGGCATCTACAATTTGCTTGGCTAGGGACAATCCTAAACCAAAACCACCTTTTTGACGGGTTCTAGCCTTGTCGACTCGATAAAAACGATCAAAAATTTTCTTCTTATCTTCTGTCGAAATACCGACTCCATTATCGGAAACTAGCAAATACAGATTACGATCGGTCGCCGAGATAAGAAAATCAATCTCACCATCCTCTTCAGTATACTTGACAGCATTATCAAATAGGATGGTCATCAACTGCTTCAAGAGAAGCTGATCTGTGACAATCGGACGATGGATCCGATTTTCAAAACGAAAGACACGGTCATTTTCAGAAGCAATCATCTCATAGTTTGTGAAAGTCGTATTGAAAAAACTGGTTGGAACTTCTGCAAGTTCCGGCTTAATCCCATCATCTCTCCGAGCTAAATTCAACAAGTTTGTCGTCAAAAACCGCATATTTCGGACTTCTTCCAAACTCGATGCAATGCTTTCACTCACATCCATAATGGTAGCTTCTGGCTTACGAAAGAGGGTCTCTAAGCGATTTTGCAAAACTGCAAGTGGAGTCCGTAACTCATGACTGGCATTTTCCACAAAGGACTGTTGCTTCTGCATACTCTCAAGCAGAGGACGAACACTGACCCTAGCTAGATAGAGACTGGCAAGCAAAGACAAAATCCAGAAACTAGCCATCACGACCACAATCAATTGCTCATGCTTTTGACTGGCCTGCTCCAACTGACTGGTATTTATCAAGACAGCAGCATACTTGATATTGGTTGAAACCGAACTGATATTGGTTTCCATCAAAATCATGCGATAGATTTCTTCCTGTCCATAGCTATTAAAAACCTGAATCTGATAGATATGTCCTAGTTCTTTCTTCTCTAACTTAATCTTATCCAAGCCCAAAAATCGATTTCCAGAAAGAAGTTGAGTAAAGTTCTTATCAAAGAGAATGACTTCCGTATTGGAACTGACATTAGGTTTTATTTCTACTTTACTAGCGTCCGCCCTAGCATTTTCTAAATCTTTAATCTCTTCTGTTGCCCTATTCACTGCCAGTTGAATAACTGCTTGAGGATTTTCACTCAGTCCGTGGAGTTTATCATCCACCGAAGTATAGAGACTCGAATGCATGACCTGCAAAATAATCAGAGTCATTGTAGAGAAAATCAGAGTGAAGACACCAAAGTTGCGGATAAAATAACTAAAATCATCCGCATACCATGTTTTTTTTAGTTTACTGAACATCTTTTAAAATATACCCAACACTGCGCAAGGTTTGCAAATTCTCTGCAAAAGTGGTTCCTTTTAATTTCTTACGGATTTTTGAAACATAAACTTCGACAACTGAAATCGTTGTGTCACTATCAAATCCCCATAGACGATCAAAAATCTGCGTCTTAGGCAAAATAACATTTTGATTTTGAAGGAAATAAACTAGTAAATCGAACTCTTTCCCCAGCAATTCGACTGGAGTATCTTCAACCTTAACGGTATTGGTTGATAAATTGATGAGAATATCTCCATAAGATAGCGTATTTTCATTAAACTTACCTGAACGTTTGAGAAGGGCCTGAATCCGCATTTTGAGTTCTTCTAGGTAGAAAGGCTTGGTCAGATAATCATCCGCTCCCAGTTCAAATCCATGTCCTTTGTCATCCAAACTTTCCTTGGCAGTCATAATCAGAACTGGTGTCGTAATTCCCTTTTCACGCAATTCTTTTAAGACTTGGAAACCATTTTTTTCTGGCAACATCAAATCCAGCAAAATCAAGTCATAGACACCACTTTCAGCTTCGTAGAGACCCTCTTCCCCATCAAATACCTGCATAACATCCGCAAAATCGTCTAAAAAGTCAAATACTGAATTTGACAGACCTAGGTCATCCTCAACCAATAAGATTTTTATCATGAGAAACTCCTCCTTATTAAAACTATTATACCAAATTTGCCTTAAAAAAAACTCAACTCTCTGCATTTTACATGAGATAGCTGAGTTTTCTTTTTATTTTAGGCTTATTTATGCATTTTCGTATTGAAGAACGACTGCTTCCACTGCAGCTTTTTCACGGTTAATCAAGTCAACACGCGCTGCAATTTCCTTGATTCCCATACCGATGTTACGGCTAAGAGCAAGGTCAGAAAGTTGTGGCTCAAAGAATTCCTTGTACTCTGCCAAACGTTGCTGAGTCTTAAATACGTGAGCAGGAAGGATAACAAAGCTATCAAAGCTCATATCTCCTCCAAGAGCTGCCTTAATCCAAGCCCAGTTTTCACGCGCCCAAGACCAAGCTGTTTCCTGAGTTGCTTGATGACCTAAGAATTGGTAATACCAAGCAGACAAGTCCTGTGGTTTAACCACAAATTTGTCCTTCCAAGAAGCAATCAAGGTTTGGATATTATCCGCATCTGTACTATAGGCAAGAGCCGCTGCCAACTGACGTTTAAAGACCGCATCTGTTGCGTGAGTATAGGTATCAAGATAAAGTGCTAACAAGTCTTTAGTCTCATGATGTTTCATCTCATTGATCAGAACTTGTGAGCGAATAGCTGCTGGAAGTCCTGCAAGATTCTCCCTGTAAGTCGCTAAGATTTGGCTAGCGACTTGACTAGCTTCTGCATCATTTGAGCGAATCATCATCGAAACAGCCAACTGACGAACCAATTCATCCTCATCTGATTCGCCATCTTTAGCTTCAAAACCAAGACGGTCATAGTTGTGACGAGCTAATTTAGCAACTAGTGCTTTGAAGGCTGTTTCAGCTTCTGTTCCTTCATCGATAAAGCGCTCAAGGGCCGAAATCACTTGAGAAACAGCTGAAACAACAAGGTAAGACTCTTCCTTGGCAAGTTTATCAAGGACTGGGAGCAAGTCTGCATAAGAAATGTGCCCTGCCTCAGCAAGCAAGCGACGTTCTTGAACAATTTGCAGTTTGCTTGTGTTATCAAGTGTCTCTAGCTCAGCAAGAACAGCATCTAACAAGTCTCCTTGATAGTCAGTAATGTAGTGGGCTGTATTTTCTGTGTTGAGGCGAAGTGCTGTTTTGTTTTTAGCAAGAAGGGCTGCATAGCCAGGGATTTCGATACTTTCAGTTTCAAGTGTATCAGGCAAGCCTTTCCAGTTGCTGTTTAGTGGCACAACCCAGAGACGGTTCTTATCTTCGTGCTCACCGATAAAGAATTGTCTTTGTGAAATCTTCAAGACATCATTTTCAACTTTGACAGTGAGAACTGGATAACCAGGTTGTTCCAACCAAGAATCCATGAAGGCTGCGACATCACGTCCAGACGCTTGACCAAGAGCATCCCAAAGGTCACGACCAATTGTATTGCTGTATTGATGTTTTTCAAAGTAGGCATGCAAACCTTTGGCAAAATCGGCATCACCTAGCCAACGGCGAAGCATGTGCATAAGACGACTTCCTTTGGCATAGACGATAGCGCCATCAAAGAGCGTATTGATTTCATCTGGATGTTTAACTTCGACGTGAACAGACTGAACACCATCAGTCGCATCACGTTTCAAGGCAGACGGAACACCACCTGTTTGGAAATCTTCAAAGATATTCCAGCTTGGCTCAATGGCATCCACACAGACGTACTCCATCATATTAGCAAAGCTTTCATTGAGCCAAAGGTCATCCCACCATTTCATAGTAACAAGGTTACCAAACCATTGGTGAGCCAATTCATGGGCTACAACAAGGGCAACTTGTTGACGGCTGGCAAAGGTAGAGTTCTCATCCACAACCAAGTAAACTTCACGGTAGGTCACCAGACCCCAGTTTTCCATAGCTCCAGCCGAGAAGTCAGGAAGGGCGATGTGGAGAGATTGAGGGATTGGGTACCTAACTCCATAGTAATCTTCGTAAAACTCGATTGAGCGAACAGCGATATCCAGTGAGAAATCAAGGTTAGATAGTGGGTGGGCTTTCGTTGAGTAAACACCTACAAGAGTACCGTTTTTAGTCTTAGCCGTCACACCTTGCAAATCACCCGCAACAAAGGCCAACAAGTAAGAAGACATGCGAGGTGTTGTCTCAAACTTCCAGATACCTGTTTCCTTACGATTTTCAACATCGATTTCTGGCATATTAGACAAGGCCAATTCACCTTCGGCTTGGTCAAAACGTAGAGAGAGGTCAAAAGTTGCTTTAGCTTCTGGCTCATCCACACATGGGAAAGCTTCACGCGCAAAATGGCTCTCGAACTGAGTAGACAAGACTTCCTTCTTGACTCCATCAACTGTGTAGTAAGATGGGTAAACCCCTGTCATGTTGTCTGTAATTTTTCCTGAGAAAGCGATAACCACTTCAACTTGACCTGCTTCCGCAAGTTCAAAATGAAGGGCTTCATTGTCATGATCAACCGTAAATGGACGAGCTTGACCTGCAACTTCTACAGAAGCGATTTCCAAGTCTTTTTGATGAAGGGAAATACGGTCACTCTGTGCTTGACCAGTGATGGTCACCTTCCCAGAAAACGTCTTGGTCTCACGACTCAAGTCTAAAAATAAATCATAGTGTTCAGGAACAAATTGCTTAATAAAATGTTCAACTGCTTGCATAGTTTTCTCCTATTCTAAGTTTAAGAGCTGCTGCTCTTCTTCAAACAAACTTATTATAACATGTTTTGCCTAAGAAAAAAGGATTGGACAGCGATTTCCAAAACTTTCTTCCTTCTAATAGTCTACAGGGGGTAGACCTTGCGAAATTCTTCTAAAACAACCTTGCTTTCAGGTGTAAAAGTCAGTCCTGCTTCTCTCAACCACTCGGCGAAAAAATCCTCATGAACCTGACGCCAATAGGCTATGGATTTGTCACCTTCCCCTTCTTTGAAGGCATGGTCAGCTGACACTTGATTGAAAGGCTGAACGGAAACCTTTGTAATTTCAACAATACAGACAGCCTGATTTTGACTGTCTAAAATGACGTCAAAGGTTCCTACTTGCGGAAGGGGTTCATCTTCTAGTGCGTAGAGGTCATAGGCTGACGCTGTTGCTGTCTTTTCTCCTTTTAAAACCAAATCTGCCAAGAGATCTGCTTCCACTCCAAAAGCCCAAGCATCGATTTCATCTCCAATCGAAGGATTGATTTTCTTGTAGGCATTCCACATTTCTTGCGGTGTCATAGGTATCTCCTTTGTAATTTTTTACTTTCTTCTTTTATGTGTTTGAGATGGTCTGGATGGTCAATCTCTAAATTAAAAATATCTGGAATAGAACTGTAATGGAGAATGCATTCGATATCCATCTGATTCATTTTTTGTATAAAAGAAGTGTTCAGATAGCCTGCTACAGCAAAATCAATCTTGTTCTTCCTTGCTTTATCCTTCATCTGTCTCAACATATCTAACATAATTGGATTTTCCATATCATGCCATTGACTGTTTCTCACAGTCGCAAAAACAAAGGAAGTCAAATCATTCATTCCAACTACAATCTTTGAAATGCCCGTTTCCATTATTCTGTCCAAGTCAAAATAAGCTGACGGTAATTCAATCATCGTGGCAATTTTCCCAGTAAAACCCTGCTGACGCAATACTCTAATAGCTTCCTTTAACTGGTCGGCATCATTGACAAAAGGAAAAATAAGAGACAGATTGGGATTGGTTTGATAAACATCTGTAACGACATTTGCTTCATCCTGAAATTCATCCAAGCACGCCAGTAAACGCCTTGTTCCTCTATAGCCAAACAAGGGATGCCCTTCGTCAAAAAACTCTCTAGTCCCCACTAAACAATTGGCTTCTGTATTCGTTAATTCAGAAAAACGATACCAGATCTCCTCATCTGAGTACAAGGAGCAGATAGTCTCTAGATAATCTTTTACAAATTGCTGACAACTTGGTAATAGGATGTTTTGATTAAGCTCTCTCAACAAGTATTCCCCACGAATCATACAGACGTGGTGCAATAGTTGAGGATAAATTTTTTCAACAATTTGTTCTCCGCTAAGAGCAAGTTGATTTTTCATAGCCATTCACCTCGTCTTAAAAGATACAATATCATATATAATTATATGAAACTTTTCTCTAGTTCAAAAGCTTCATAAGGTTCAGCTAACTCATATCCTAAAAATTCTGCTACTTTTTTGGAAGCCTCGTTATGAGCATCCCAAAGTGGAAACATATCTCTATTTAAACTCTCTAGAATCATTGCAGCACCAAGCTTTTTAGCAAATCCATTTCCTTGTTCGTTTGGTCTAGTTGCAACTTCCACTTCAACTGCTTCACGGTAAACTAACCCTGAGGAAATCCCAGCAATCAGTTCATTATTTTTAAGAATCACAAAGCCAAATCCACCTTTTAAAACAAAATCCTGATAGGACTCAAAATCCCCCTGTAAATCCTGTGACCATTCTTCCGTAGAAAAGCAGTTATAAATATGATTATTAATAGGCACAATATTGTAATCTTCCTCTAAATGAGTAACTAGATCATTTAGAAATTTAACTTGAAAATTTGCCTTATCTTTAAAAGAATAGCGAGTAAAAGAATTTAGCCCCACTTTTCGATGCAGAAAATCTTGCCAATTAGTATTTTCTGAAATAATAATCTTATAATCTAAACCATATTTTCTAACAAAATCTTCCCAAAATCTGGAATCCAAGTCCCCTGCTAGGTATAGAAAATTCCCAACATCATAAAAACTTGTTGTCCTATCATTGTTTCGGTAGACAGTTCCAATTTGAGATTTAAGACCATAGAGAACCATATTTTTCTTCCATGTTTTAAATAGTTCCATTATCCCCCTACTTCACTTTCCAATTCATGTAAGAAGTCTTGTCCAGTTCTGGAAGTCCTAATAATTCAGACTTAACCTTCAAGACTAATGGCGATACATTTTCTTCTGTAATCTCTTGAATATCCATCCAAATATATCCAAGTGAATCATTCGCACCATCAGACACAGCTTCCGAAGTCGTAACTTGAGGTGCACTCTCATTCATTTCTACATCATACAAAACCATGACATGGTGAACTATAAAATTTTTTAACTCTTCCCTGACAAAAACATCGTAGATTCGAGGATTGGAGTAACTTTTAACAGTATATCCCGTCTCTTCCATAACTTCTCTAGTCAGCGTTTCCGTCAGTCCTTCTCCAAGTTGCTGACTGCCTCCAGGTAAATCATACCGATGTTGATAAGGGCCTCTCGTTTTTTCAATGCAGAGTAACTTCCCATTTTCAAAGCAAACAGCGTAGACTCCAAAGTGTCTTTTAATTTCCATCAGATCCTCCTACTTCAAAGACCAGCCACCATCTATTGTCAGAATTTGTCCCTGCATGGCAGATGCCTTTCCACTGGCCAAAAAGAGACTGACTTCTGCCACTTCCTCTGATTCAATCCAGCGCTTGATTGGTGTTTCACTAGCCACCCAGTCAGCTAAGCCACCTGGCTCAAAATCCGCAGCGGTCATAGCCGTCTTGACTGCTCCTGGAGCAATCCCAAAGACCTGAATCCCAGCTTCAGCATAGTCTAGAGCCAACTGCTTGGTAAATCCAGCCAAAGCATGCTTAGAAGAAGTATAGGCGTGACCACCACCGCCTGCTAGACTAGAAGCGATAGAGCACATATTGATAATGATTCCCTTTTTATTTTCCAACATTTGTGTCAAATAATAGCGAGTCAACTCAACAGGAGTCACATAGTTGATTTCAAAAATCTCTTGAATTTCCTGAGCTGATTGTTCTAAAAGTGGCTTATAATCATCCAAAACTCCAGCAGTATTGCACAAAACATCAACCTGAGGACACCAGTCAAAAATAGGCTCCAAGTCCAAGGTTAAATCTCTCTGTAAAAAGTGAAAAGCACCCTCTAAGAGTGGATCTTCACCTTGGTCAACTCCATAAACTTGATAGTCCTTCTCTAAAAAAAGGCGAGCCTGAGCCAATCCGATACCTGAACTCACTCCTGTAATGAGTACACGCTTAGTCATGCACTTCTACCCAATCCGTCGCCAAAACATCACAAGGTGTCGGGCTCCACATAGAAAAACCTTCTCCTTCGCCAGAAACGTTGATTAGGAAGTAAGGCGTCACTTCAAGTGCAACTCCGTTTTGTTCAATAGTGTCAAAGAGTTGGACATAGTTTTCAGCCCCTCCCCAACCAATTCGTACATATTTTTTCTTAGCCTTTAATCCAGGAAGGATCTCTTCAAATGTCATGTTTTTCTCCTTTAATTCTACATTCTTCATTTAATTATAACAAAAAACCGTTGTGCAACGGCTTTTTGAGTCATTTTAAATCAAAATCAATAAGCATTTTATAATTATAGTCATTTAGTTTTAAAAAAGCGTTCCAAACATTCAAAAATATTTGGAACTTCCCTTAATAAATCAGTCACTTTCTTTTTCAAGATAGCCAAGCTTGCTCAATAGGATTCAAATCTGGTAAATAAGGTGGTAAAGGTAAGAAAAAGTGTTTATCTTGAAGGTAAAGTTCATCCAAGATATGCTTGAGATGAAAACTATCATTGTCCATAACAATGACATGAGGTGTCTTCAAAGCAGGCAGGAGTTGCGTTTTAAACCACTCCACAAAGAAATCGATTGTCATACTTTCCTTGTAAATCATGGGAGCTATAAACTCTCTGTCTACTTGTCCTGCAGCAATTGAAGTCCGCTCAAAACGCCGTCCGCTAATCTTTTCATAGACTTTCTCCCCTCTAGGAGCCCGTGCATAAGAACGATAGAGGTAGCGGTCGATTTCCGTTTCGTCATTATATACGATTGGTAAATCTTTTAGGCTATTCAAAATATCAAGAAACTCAGCGACTTTCTCTGGGTCTTGTTCTTTAGAGCTAGTTGTCTTTTTTTTAAAGTGATATAAATTGCTTTAAAGCTGTCCATACTGAAGGAACCACACAATCAAAATGTGCCGCAATTTCCCGTAAAAAAGCGTCTGGATGAGCCTCTACAAAGGCTTTCAATTCTTCTAAAGGAATCTTTCGGTTTTTGACGACTCGCTTTTTCCTCTCTAAGTGTACTTGTTCACGTCTTTCTGTTCCCACGTGAAGAAAGTTCTGACGCCAACATCAAAAACTTTGGCTGCCTCGACATGGCTGTGGTCCTCTTTGATGTAATCTAAGGCTCCTTGTTTAAAATCTCTACTATATGCCATAGATTTATTAGACCATGCTTATTTTAAACTAAGCAACTATATCATGTCTTGAACTGACTATTTTATATATTGTCTTACTTCGTCTTCACAAAAATATATCAAAAATCAAAAGCGCTTAGGAAAAACTCCATTTCATGAGAGAATGCAATAAATCTTCCCACAATAAAACGCATAATATCAAGTTTTTTTGACTCCTGATATCATGCGTTTTTCTGTTCTTAAAATATTTTTTCTCAGTTTCTTGTTGTCACAAATTCATCTTCAAAGTCCTTGATTTTTAGTAAATCTAAAATCAAATTTTACCCAACTGACCCTTCCATTTCATAGCTAATCAAGCGGTTGAGCTCAACGGCGTATTCCATTGGAAGTTCTTTAGTGAAGGGTTCAACAAATCCCATGACAATCATCTCAGTTGCCTCAGATTCTGACAATCCACGACTCATGAGGTAATAGAGTTGTTCTTCTGAAATCTTAGATACCTTAGCTTCGTGTTCCAAAGCGACTTGTGAGTTGTGAATTTCATTAAACGGAATGGTATCTGATGCTGACAAGTCATCCATGATAATGGTATCACATTCGATGTGAGAAACAGATTTCTTAGAGTTTTTATTAAAGGTTACTTGTCCACGATAGTCAACCTTTCCTCCACCTTTAGCGATGGATTTAGACACGATAGACGAGCTTGTATGTGGAGCGTTGTGGATCATCTTAGCTCCAGTATCCTGGTGTTGCCCAGCATTGGCAAAAGCGATAGAGAGCATGGTACCACGCGCCCCTTCTCCATCAAGGTAAACAGATGGGTATTTCATGGTTGTTTTTGCACCCAAGTTTCCATCAATCCACTCAACAGTGGCATCCTTTTGAGCTTTAGCACGTTTCGTTACCAAGTTATAGACGTTATCAGACCAGTTTTGGATAGTCGTATAACGCATATAAGCTCCGTCTAAGGCAAAGATTTCTACGATGGCAGCATGCAAGCTGTTACTTGAATAAGTTGGCGCTGTACATCCTTCTACATAATGGACACTTGCCCCCTCATCAACGATAATCAAGGTACGTTCAAACTGACCCGTATTCTCGTTGTTGATACGGAAGTAAGTTTGAAGAGGAATATCTACCTTGACCCCTTTTGGTACGTAGATAAAGGTTCCACCTGACCACACTGCTGAGTTAAGGGCTGCCAACTTGTTATCAGTCGGCGGTACCAACTTAGCAAAGTATTGTTTAAACAAGTCTGGGTATTCCTTGAGGGCAGAATCCGTATCTGTAAAGATAATCCCCAATTTCTGGAACTCTTCCTTCATATTGTGGTAAACCACTTCTGACTCGTACTGGGCAGAGGCACCAGCTAGATAAGCACGCTCAGCTTCTGGAATCCCAATACGTTCAAAGGTTTCTTTAATCTTTTCAGGAACATCATCCCAAGAACGGGCTGGTTTATCAGATGGTTTTTGGTAGTAGATCAAGTCATCAAAATCAATCTCTGACAAGTCTGCTCCCCAAGTTTGCATGGGCATTTTTTTAAATGTTTCGTAAGACTTCAAACGGAACTCTAACATCCACTCAGGTTCTCCCTTTGCAGCTGATAGTTCACGAATGACATCTTCATTCAATCCTTTTCCTGTCGATAGGACAGGCTTTACATCATCATGGAAACCAAATTTATATTCACCAAGGTCAATTGGTTTTGGTTCTACTCTTTCTTCAGCCATAATATCCTTTCTTTCTTCATTTCTAATGATTCATAAGACAAAAGAAACTTGTCTTACTGATTTTCTTGATTTTCAATTGTTTTCTTCAGGGCGTTCCAAGCTAGGGTTGCACACTTGATTCGTTGAGGAAATTTGGCAACGCCTGATAAGAAAGCTGCATCTCCAAGTTGGTCTTGACGCTCATCTTTTTGCCCTTGAACCATTTCAGAAAAAATAGTCGCAAGTTCTAAAACTTCTTGCTTGGTCTTTCCTAAGACTGCATCTGTCATCATACTAGCAGAGGCAGTCGAGATGGTACAACCTGAGTTTAGAAAAGCGATATCCTCCAAGCAGTCATCTGCATTAAACTTGACAGAGAGGTTGATGACATCCCCACAGGTTGGATTGTTAAGACTGATTTGTTCAGCATCATCCAACTTCCCTTGATGATGTGGATTTTTCGAATGGTCCGCTACCACTGCCATATAAAGGCTATCTAGTTTAGAAAGTGCCATTGAAAAACTCCTTTGTCTTTTGTAGGGCATCGACCAGCTTGTCACAATCTGCCTTAGTATTGTAGATATAAAAACTTGCTCGGGCTGTTGCTGGAACTTCCAAATACTGGAGCAAAGGTTGAGCGCAATGATGACCTGCGCGAACAGCTACACCTTCATAATCCAAAGCAGTCGCAAGGTCGTGAGGATGAAGGTCGCCTAGGTTAAAGGCAATGACACCTGAACGTTTAGCCAAGTTCTGAGAACCGTAAATAGTCAATCCTTCAATCGCCTGCAGTTTTGGATAGACGTATGCGATTAATTCCTGTTCATGAGCTTCAATAGCATCCATACCAATCTTTTCCAGATAATCCACTGCCGCAGCAAGTCCAATTGCACCTGCCATATTAGGAGTTCCAGCCTCAAATTTCCATGGCAATTCCTTCCAACTAGCAGATTGCTCATAGACGAAATCAATCATTTCGCCACCAAATTCAAGAGGTGACATTTGTTCCAGATACTTTTCTTTACCGTAAAGAACACCGATACCAGTCGGACCAGCCATCTTGTGACCTGAAAAGGCAAAGAAGTCCACATCCAAATCCTGAACATCAATCTTCATATGAGGAGTAGACTGAGCACCATCCACCACCATGATAGCTCCAACTTGATGGGATAATTGGGTGATTTCTTTGATTGGATTGACCACACCAAGAACATTGGAGGCGTGAGCAAGGGAGACAAACTTAACCTTATCAGTCAATTTAACTCGCAAATCATCCATATCCAGAGCTCCGTCCTTGAGATAAACATAGACAAGCTCTGCCCCAGTCTTGCGGCAGGCTTCCTGCCAAGGAATGATATTAGAATGGTGTTCCATGACGGAAATCAAGACCTGGTCTCCCTCAGTCAAGACTTCCTCAGCATAACGCGCTACCCAGTTCAGACTGGTTGTCGTTCCTCTAGTAAAGAGAACTTCCTTTGTAGACCCTGCATTGATAAACTTACGAATGGTTTCACGAGCCGCCTCATAAGAAGCTGTCGCCCGTTCTGCCAAGGTATGAACGCCACGATGAACATTGGCATTGTCGTTCTCATAGTAGCGGTTAATCGTCTCCAGAACTGCTAGTGGTTTTTGTGTCGTCGCAGCATTGTCCAAATAGACCAATGGTTCATCATTAACAATCTGGTCTAAAATTGGAAAATCCTTGCGAATCACTTCTACATCTAACATCGACTTCCCCTTAGCGTTTTGACAATTTTTCTTCGATAGTTGCAATCATTTCATCACGAACTTCCTTGACTGGAATCTCAACGATAACAGAGCCAAGGAAACCACGGACAACCAAACGTTCTGCAGTTGCCTTATCTAAACCACGGCTCATGAGGTAGTACATGTCTTCTGGATCTACCTGACCGATAGAAGCCGCGTGTCCTGCAGTTACGTCATTTTCATCAATCAAAAGAATTGGATTGGCATCTGAACGAGCTTGGTCTGAAAGCATGAGAACACGACTTTCTTGTTGCGCATCTGCTCCTTTAGCACCCTTGATGATGTGGCCAATACCGTTGAAAGTTAAAGTCGCTTTCTCAAGAATAACCCCATGTTGGAGGATATTTCCGATTGAGTTGCAACCATAGTTAGTCACTCGAGTATCAATTCCTTGTACCTGACGGCCACTTGAAAGAGCTACGACTTTAAGATCCGCATGGCTACCATTTCCAATCAAGTCGCTATCAAAGTCCGCAACGACGTTCCCTTCGTTCATGACACCGATAGCCCAGTCAATACTTGCATCGTTGCCTAATTTACCACGACGGCTAATGTAAGCAGTGACGTTTTCACCTAGACGGTCAATCGCAGCAAACTTCACTTGAGCACCAGAACGTGCAATCACTTCAACTGTGATATTTGCAGTTGCCTTAGCACTACCTCCACCACGTGACTCTAAACGTTCCAGATAACTAATCTTAGAATTTTTACCAGCGATAATCATAATATGCTTGTTAAACGGCACATCGCTATCACTATCTTGGTAGAAAATACCTTCGATTGGCTCTATGATTTCTACGTTATCTGGAATATAGAGTACAGCCCCACTGTTAAAGTAAGCTGTGTGGTAGGCTGCCAACTTATCATCGTCATACTTAACAGATGACATGAAGAATTCTTCGATCAACTCTGGAATTTCTTCTAAAGCTGAATGGAAGTCTGTAAAGACCACCCCTTGTTCAGCCAACTCAACTGGAATTTGTTCGAAAACAGTTTGAGTTCCAACCTGCACCAATTTCAAGTGGTTATCTAAAGCAGTGAAATCAGGAACATTTGTTGATGGCTCACTTTCTGTAATCGTTCCATCACCCAGATTCCAACGGTGGAATTTGACACGCTCAATAACTGGTAATTCCAAAGTCTCAATCTTGTCAAAAGCTTTTTGACGGAGGTCAGCCAACCAGCTTGGTTCAGCGTGCATTTCTGAAAAAAGTTTAATATTTTCTTTAGTCATTTACTTCTCCTAAAAGATACGAGGGAATTACAATTCTTCCTTGTAATCGTAGCCAAGTTCTTCAGCTAGTTTTGCGTATCCTTCACGTTCCAAACGCGCAGCCAATTCTGGACCACCTGAAAGGACAACACGACCTTCCATCATCACGTGTACCACATCAGGTGTGATGTAGTTCAAAAGACGTTGGTAGTGAGTGATAATCATAGCACCAAAGCCTTCACCACGCATAGCATTAACACCTTTAGAAACAACTTTAAGGGCGTCAATATCAAGACCAGAGTCAATCTCATCCAAAAGGGCAAAAGTTGGTTCCAACATCAAGAGTTGAAGAATTTCATTACGTTTTTTCTCACCACCAGAGAAACCTTCGTTGAGGTAACGCTCTGCCATTTCTTCTTTCATGTTGAGCAGTTCCATCTTCTCGTCTAACTTAGTGATAAACTCACGAACTGAAATCTTTTCATCATCTTCCTTACCAGCATTCATTGCTGCACGAAGAAACTCAGCATTGGTAATTCCAGGAATTTCTGATGGATATTGCATAGCAAGGAAAAGTCCCATACGCGCACGCTCGTCCACTTCCAACTCAAGGATGTTTACGCCATCAAACAAAACTTCACCTTTGGTAACTTCATAGTTTGGATTTCCCATGATAGCGGCAGAAAGAGTTGATTTACCAGTACCATTTGGTCCCATGATAGCGGCAATTTCTCCTGTTTTCAGGGTCAGGTTAACCCCTTTTAAAATTTCTTTTCCTTCAATCTCAACGTGAAGATCTTTGATCTCTAATACTGACATGATAGTTCCTTTCTTTTTCAAGACCTTTACAGTTCTTACTGGAAACATACTTGATTTCCCTAGAAAATACGGTAAAAGGTCAATAAATATACTTTTATAGTATAACAAAAAAAAGCCTAAAAGGCTTTGATTTTGTCTAGAAGCTGAGGACTAGTCTTTTCCTTTTAAATGCTTGTCAATGACATCTACTATTTTGCCCATCAAGTAACTGACTCGAAAATTTCTAAAGAGTAAAATGGCCCAAAAGGCTGCCATAATATAGCGACCAGTCATCCAGGCTTCATTGAAAAAATAGGTCTCAGCAGCTGTAAACAGTGCGATGATAATAAATTGTTGTCTATTCATAAACTTATTGTATCATGAAATCTTTCTTTAGTCTTCCTCTACCTTCACTTTATCAGCCAAAAATTCAAATCCTTCTGGAATCAGGCTTTCTTCTACTTCTTTTTCAGTTTGAGAAGATTTGGCTTTGGCTGAAAAGGCTGCGCGAACTTCTTTCCATTCCTCCATGGAAATGGCTAAAATCTCAGGTGAAAAACCTGCTGCCTGACTGAGGATATTGCCAAACATGGTGTTGAGATTGTCTCGTTTCATGGTTTGACCAGCATTGAAGTTAGATTCAAAAGCAAGAATGGCATGGTGTTCATTGGCCGCAACCGGTTGAGAACCAACTAGCAGAGCCTTATCAGGGCCTCCTAGACTTTCAATCACCTCTCCCCAGGCATTCTGCAAACGAATCAGATTTTGACGTGCTAAATCAGGATTTTCGACAGCCTCTTGTAAGATAGATTGAACTTTATTGCGATCCACACGATAGACTGTCTTACCTGCCGCTGGACGACTAGGAGCTGGGGTTATTGGCTTGGGCACCGTTCCCACATTGGCGAGTTCTTGTTTGAGACGGGCAACTTCCTGTCTAAGTGCAGAAATTTCATGTTCAACCGCCCCTGAAAGAGCTGGTTCAAGCTTGATTTCTGCCAAACGGATGGTCATCATCTCAGCGTAAATCTTGGGCTGCAAACTAGACTTAATATCTGCTAAACTGACTGTCGCCAAGCGAATCATTTCAAACAGATTTTCTTGAGGAAGTGTCAAATTTTCTACAAAGACTGGACTATGATGAGTGTTTTCTCCCCCTGTTTGGACAATTAACAAGTCTCTTAAATAGTGCAAAAGGTCGGTCACAAAACGAGTCATGCTCTTACCATTGTCAAAGAGAAGATTTAAGCAAGCTAAGGCTTTGGGAACATCCTGTTGAGACAAGGCGGCCACATAATCATCCAAGGCTGATAGGCTAATGGTGCCAGTAATTTCTTCAGAGATAGCAGTCGTCAGCTCATTTCCCTGTGTCAAACTCAGGGCTTGATCCAAAATAGACAAGGCGTCTCGCATTCCACCTTCAGCTCGTCTAGCAATGACTTCCACAGCCTCTGGTTCAGAACTGATATTTTCTTTATCTAAGATATAGTGGATATGTTCCTTAATATCCTGTGTTTTAATTGATTTAAATTCAAAACGTTGCACACGGGATAGAATAGTGGCAGGAATCTTGTGCAATTCAGTAGTAGCTAAAATAAAGACCACATTCTGTGTTGGCTCTTCCAGCGTCTTTAGAAGAGCATTAAAAGCCCCTGTAGACAGCATGTGAACCTCATCTATGATATAAACCTTATAACGAGCAAGGCTAGGCGCATAGGTAGATTTATCACGAATTTCACGAATTTCATCAACCCCATTATTAGAGGCCGCATCCATTTCGATGACATCTTCTAAACTACCATCCGTCACTGCCTGACAGATATAGCAGTTATTACATGGTTCACCACCCACTTGATTGGGACAGTTCATAGCCTTGGCAAAAATCTTAGCCACACTGGTTTTTCCCGTTCCACGAGGACCAGAAAAAAGATAAGCGTGACTTATTTTCTCTTGCTCTACCGCTTGTTTAAGAGTCTTAGCCACAACTTCTTGACCAACCAACTGAGAGAAGTTTTGACTTCTATATTTTCGATAAAGTGCTTGATACATTAGGCTTTCTCCTCAAACATTATAAAGTCCCATTCTGTCTTTTCAAGCAAAATAGCGACAAATTGTTCCAAATAATCTCGATCCATAGCATCATAATCATCAATCTCTGAAGAATCCAGATCCAGAACCCCTAGCAATTGACCATTCTTAACCATCGGAACAACAATTTCACTTTTAGCACGACTATCACAAGAAATATAGTTAGGATAGGTCGTCACATCTCCAACCAGAACAGTTTCCTGAAAGTGAGCTGCCTCACCACAAACACCCTTGCCTAGCGCAATACGGATGCAGGAAACACCACCTTGGAAGGGACCTAAAATCAATTCCTCTCCATCGAACAAATAAAAGCCTGCAAATACAGTATTAGGAAAACGTGATTTTAGAAGAGCACTGGCGTTGGAAAGATTAGCCAAAACATTACTTTCACCTTCCAATAAAAAAGAGAGCTCTTCATTTAACATTTGATAATGTGATTGTTTTTCTGATTCTAACATAGAACTATTATATCAAAAAAGGCTTACAGACAAAAGAAAAATCCCTTGTTTAGAAAACAAAGGATTTTATGAATTTTCAATTTGATTAAAGTTCGATATCACCGAACAAGTCAGCCATTGAGAATCCTGTTTGTGTTTCTGGAAGTTCGAAATCACGTTTTTCTTGACGTTTTGGACGACGTGGACGAGCAGCACGTTTTTCTTCTTTTTGTCCTTCTTCTTGAGCTGGACGCTCTTCAAGAGCTTTGATAGAAAGTGATACGCGCTCTGCATCTGCGTTAACTTCAAGAACTTTAACTTTAACTTCTTGACCAACTTTAAGAGCTTCTTTTGGATTTTCAATACGTTTGTGTGAAATTTGTGATACGTGAACAAGTCCATCGATACCTGGCAATACTTCAACAAATGCACCGAAGTCAGTCAAACGTTTAACTGTTCCTTCTACTACATCACCTTTAGCCAATTTTTGCTCAACGCCATCCCATGGTCCAGGTGTTGTTGCTTTAAGTGAAAGTGATACACGTCCTTCTTCTTCGTTAAGATCAAGGATTTTCACTTCAATTTCTTCACCAACAGTTACAACTGATTTTGGTGAAACGTTACGTTCATGTGATAATTCAGTCAAGTGAACCAATCCGTCAACACCACCAAGGTCGATGAAAGCACCAAAACTTGTGATACGTGCAACTTTACCAGTTACTACATCACCAACAGCCAATTTACCGAATACTTCAGCGCGAGCTGCTGCTGTAGCTGCTTCAACAACTTCACGACGTGAAAGGATGAAGCGGTTTTCTTTAGCATCAACTTCTTTGATTTTAGCATCAAATTCTTGACCTACAAAACGCTCAGTGTTACGTACGAAACGAGTATCCAACATTGAAGCTGGGATAAATCCACGAACACCTTCAAATTCTACTGAAAGTCCACCTTTAACGGCACGAGTTCCTTTAACAGTAACAACTTCTTCTTCACGACCAACAAGTTTGTCCCATGCTTTGCGAGCTTCAAGGCGTTTTTTAGATACAAGGTATGTAACTGTATCAGTATCTTTACCAACTACTTGACGAAGTACAAGAACATCCAATACTTCTCCTACTTTAACAAAGTCATTGATATCTGCATCGCGATCGTTTGTCAATTCGCGAAGAGTCAAGACACCTTCAACACCAGTTCCAGAGATTGCAACGTTAGCTTGAGTCGCATCAACTGTCAATACTTCAGCACTAACAACATCACCAGTCTCAACTTGGCTAACGCTATTTAGCAAATCTTCAAATTCGTTCATCTAAAAAATCCTCCAACAATCAAGTTTTTCTTAAACTTGACATACTTATAATTTTTTTCCTAAGCACCCGCAAGGACATGTTCATATCGTTCACGTCTTTCAATTATAAAAATAAAATACCCTAAGATATTTTGCTTTTTATCTTGATTATTACCTAAGAACTGGGGTAGCTGGATTCGAACCAACGCATGAGGGAGTCAAAGTCCCTTGCCTTACCGCTTGGCTATACCCCATTGATAAAATGGAGAGAGAGGGATTCGAACCCCCGAACCCGAAGGAGCGGATTTACAGTCCGCCGCGTTTAGCCTCTTCGCTATCTCTCCTACAATCAACATGGACTATTATATCATGAAAATTTCAAAAAAACAAGACTTATTTTGCTAAATTATAATTTTCAATCAAAATTTCCACAGCTTTTTCCAATTTTTTATAAAAACTATCGACATTCCCATTCTTTATGATGGCAAATTGTCCGTCTAATTCGGCAATTTCTCCGATAACTTTTTTACCAATAGTCAAGGTATAACCTTCAAAACTGTCTTTTCCAACATTAACTTTGGCATCTGCTACTTGAATTTCGATTTTTTTATCTTTCTTGCTCATTTCATACCTCTCTTCACTTTTTCTATTTTACAAGAAAATCCTAAAACTAGCAAGAAAAAACTCTATATCAGGCTTGTCTGACATAGAGTTTTCTGCTTTATTTAACATGTTTTTCTAGTTCTTTTTGATATTTGCTATTGGATTCCAATTTTTCTTTTTGCCATTTTTTAAGAGCTTCGTCATATTCTTTTGTTGTAACAATATCTTTTTGCAATTTCATTCCTTTAAAGATATATGGGTCACCTTTAATACCAACTTGTGAGTATGGTTTTGAGAATGGCACGACATTACTTACAACTGGAGAACCACCAGATGAGGCTGTTGGCATCAATAATGAACTATCTGTCAACCAAGCTTGAGCCTTGGCATATTTTTCATAGCGCTCTTCAAGATTTGTAGTTTCTGAATCGGCATCATCCAATAATTTCTTATACTGGTCCAAACCAAGTTTCGCTACGACATCCTTATCTTTCCCTTTAGTAATACCAAGGTGCTTCATGGCAGAACCAGATTTAGGATCCATGATATTCAAGTAAGATGCTGGGTCTTGATAGCTTGGAGCCCATCCTGTACTGTTCAAATCATAGTCTTTTTGAGAAGGAACACGCGCTTGAGAAGTGATTGTTTCCTTTTCATTATCTGTCATTTGAAGAACATCAATGACAATATTTTCTGCACCAAGAGTTGATTCGATAGACTGTTTGAAAGAATTACTTTGTTGAACGGCGATGGTATCTGTTTGTTCAACTGGTACATCCAAGTGAATTGGGAATGTTACACCTTTAGATTCCAAATCTTTCTTAGCTTTTTCAAATGCTGCTTTAGCCTTGTCAGGGTTGTAGATAGAATCCTTACCATCCACTAACTCAACGCCTTTCCATTGGTCACCATAGTTCACCAACTCTGCTTGAGCGATTTGACCAAAGTTTTTACCACCTGCTTGCACAAAGTTGTCAGGAACAAGGCTGTTACGAATAATCTTGTCCGCACCGTCTTCACCATTTAGCTGGGCAGCATAAGAATGGCGGTTGAAGGCAAAGTTGATAGCCTGACGGAAGTCCTTATTAAGCATAGCTTCTTTTGTAGAAGTCTTTTGCTCTTCACTTGTTTTCGCAGTTTTATTATATGACTGACGATTTACGTTAAAGGTGAAGTAATAACTACTTGAATCCTGTGGGCTATAGGTGATTTTATCTCCGTATTGTTCCAAAGTTGAAGCAAAGTTTGAGCTACTTGGGAAGAGACGGGCTGTCGTATAGGCACCTGAAGAGAAGCTACGAATCAAGGATTCCTGATCAGAACCATCGTAGTAGGTCAATTTGATTTTCTCTATTTTTACCTTTTCTTTATCCCAGTAGTTTGGATTTTTCTCGTATTCGATTAACGATTTAGAAGTCAAGGTCTTCAAGATATAAGGACCATTGTAAAGAATACCTGCTGGAGTAACTGCTCCATAATCTTTACCTGATGCCTTCAAAAACTCTTCATTTACAGGCAACATCGTCGCTGTTGTAACTTTAGAATTCCAGAAACTTTCTGGTTTGTTTAGGGTATATTCAACTGTATAATCATCCAAGGCCTTAACACCAACTGTAGAGAAATCATTGGTCTCACCAGTCATGTAGGCATCCAAGCCCTTAATTGAATTTTGGATGAGAGAGACACCGTCTGACTTACCGTCAGCTACGTGTTTCAATCCTGTTACAAAGTCATGGGCTGTTACTTCTGCATATTCTTCACCTTCAGAAGTGTACCATTTAACTCCTTTACGAAGTTTGTAGGTATAAGTCAACCCATCTTTTGACACAGACCAATCCTCAGCCAAGGAAGGAATAACATTTCCGTACTGGTCGTTTTCCATCAAGCCATCAACCACGTTCCCGATGACATCTGTTGTAGATGTACGAGTCGCTATACTATAGTCCAAAGATGCTGGATCTACTGCATAGACATATGAAAATGTTGTCGGTGCATCTGCTTCTTTATCAGCTTTTCCACAAGCCACTAAAAGAGCTGTTGTGCTCAGGACCACTCCTGCTGTTAAGAGCCACTTTTTCGATTTCATCAAAAATCTCCTTTTGTTTATTTTAATCTACTTTTACAATCCAACCTTCTGGCGCTTCAATATCACCAAACTGAATACCTGTCAATTCATCATAGAGTTTACGAGTCACAGGACCTACTTCTGTTTCACTATAGAATACATGGAAATCATCACCGTGCTGAATTCCACCAATTGGTGAAATAACTGCTGCTGTACCACAGGCACCTGCCTCTACAAAACGGTCAAGGTTATCAATTGGGACATCTCCCTCAATAGGAGTCAAGCCCAAGCGGTGTTCTGCCAAATAAAGCAAAGAATACTTAGTAATAGATGGCAAGATAGATGGGCTCAATGGTGTTACAAACTCATTGTCAGCTGTAATTCCAAAGAAGTTAGCTGAGCCGACTTCTTCAATCTTTGTATGAGTTGATGGGTCTAGGTAGATAACATCTGAGAAATGACGTGACTTGGCCAATTTCCCTGGCAAGAGACTGGCAGCATAGTTCCCACCAACCTTAGCCGCACCTGTACCATTTGGAGCCGCACGGTCGTATTCATCCTGAATCAAGAAGTTGGTTGGAACCAATCCACCCTTAAAGTAATTTCCAACTGGCATAGCAAAAATTGTGAAAATGTATTCCTCTGCTGGTTTAACCCCGATAATATCTCCAACACCAATCAAAAGTGGACGAAGATAAAGAGTTCCACCTGTTCCATATGGTGGTACGTATTCTTCATTCGCGCGGACAACTGCCTTACAAGCTTCTACGAACATGTCTGTCGGAACTTGTGGCATCAAGAGACGATTACAAGTACGTTGCAGACGTTTAGCATTTTCGTCAGGACGGAAAAGTTGAACACTACCATCCTTAGTACGGTAAGCTTTCAAACCTTCAAAGGCTTGTTGACCATAGTGAAGACTTGGAGAAGACTCTGAAATATGCAAAGTTGCATCCTCTGTAAGCTCTCCTTGATTCCATTGTCCATTTTTAAAATGAGCAATATAGCGATAAGGTAATTTCATATAGGAGAAACCAAGGTTCTCCCAATCAATCGTTACTGTCATATTCCACTCCTTATTCTAAAAACCTATTTCTTATATTCTACACTTTTTTTCTAAAATAGCAAGTATATTTTGTAATTTTCAGAAAATTTCTTCAATAAAAAGAATCAGCTCTTAGAACTGATTCCTCATTTCACTTATTTAGCTTCAGTAAATACTTCTTTAAGATAAGCGTCAAAAACTTCTTCATCTGAAATCGTGTCAGAGATGAAGCTACCATTGCTGGTACGTTCTGACAGGTTCAAATCTTGCAATCGGCTTTCGTAGATTGTTCCTTTGTTGGATTGAACAAGCAGAGTTTGGTCGTTCTCTTCCACTTCTGTACTGAAGAGGTCACCAACGAAGCCCTGTTCTGCAACTGCTCCTGCTAAGAAGACACGATGCGGTTTGTTTTTCAACTCACGCAAGACTTGTAAACCACGTTTGGCACGGCTGGTTGCCGGAATTTCGTCAATAGAAACACGTTTCAAACTTCCACGTTGGGTCAAGAGGTAGAAGGATGAGGTGTTGCAGATAAAGGCGGATTGGAGAACATCATCTGCTTTCAGGTTTATAGCTTTGACACCTGCAGCCTTAGCACCGACAACTGGAACCTCTTCGATATTGAAACGCAGGGCGTAACCGTTTTGGCTAATCAAGAGTACATCATCCAGTTTAATCGGAGCCACTGCTACAATTTGATCTGTCTCGTCTTTGAGCTTAGCATACTTGACAGACTTAGACTTGTAGGTCCGCCATGGAGTGAATTCTTTGCGTTCAACACGTTTAATTTGACCAAGGCGAGTTGCTGTAAAGTAGGTTGTCGCATCATCGAACTGATCCACTACTTCTGCATAGAGGATTTCTTCGTTCGTTTCGAAGTTTGTAATGGTCTGGCTCAGATGCTCTCCGATATCCTTCCAACGAATATCTGCCAATTCATGGATTGGTCTGTAGATGACATTTCCGAGACTTGTGAACATCAAGAGGTGCTGGGTTGTCTTGGCAGCTTGCACAAAAATCAAACGATCGTCATCACGTTTGCCAATTTCTTCCAAGGTGGAAGCCGCAAAGGAACGTGGACTAGTACGCTTGATGTAACCTGCCTTGGTCACGCTGACGTAGGTATCTTCCTCAGCAATAAGACTAGCTGTATCAATCTCGATTGCTTTTGCAGTGTCTTCCAAAGAACTCAAACGCGGAGTCGCAAATTTTTTCTTGACCTCACGAAGCTCTTTCTTCATGAGATTGTACATAGTCCGCTCATCACCGATAATAGCTGCCAGCATGGCAATCTTTTCACGAAGTTCTGCTTCTTCCTCCTGCAAGACAACAACGTCTGTATTGGTCAAGCGGTAAAGTTGCAAGGTAACGATGGCCTCAGCCTGCTCTTCTGTAAAATCATAGCTGATTTTAAGGTTTTCCTTGGCATCAGCCTTATTCTCAGAAGCACGGATAAGAGCAATGACTTCGTCTAAAATCGAAATCACGCGAATCAGACCTTCAACGATATGGAGACGTTTCTCAGCCTTTTCCTTGTCAAAGCGAGAACGCGCCAAAATCACCTCACGACGGTGGGCGATATAGCTAGACAGGATTGGAACAATCCCAACCTGACGAGGTGTGAAATTATCAATCGCCACCATGTTAAAGTTGTAGTTGATTTGCAAATCAGTATATTTGAAGAGATAGTTGAGAACAAGCTCCGTATTGGCGTCTTTCTTGAGTTCAATCGCAATACGAAGACCATCACGGTCAGACTCATCACGAACCTCAGCAATACCTGCAACCTTGTTATTGACACGAACATCATCGATTTTCTTAACCAGATTGGCCTTGTTGATTTCATAAGGAATCTCAGTGACAACGATTTGTTCCTTACCACCTTTTAGCTTTTCAATCTCAGTCTTGGAACGAACAACCACGCGCCCTTTTCCGGTTTCATAAGCTTTCTTGATTTCATCACGACCCTGGATAATCCCTCCAGTCGGAAAGTCTGGTCCAGGCAAGAATTCCATGAGTTTATCCACCTTTGCAGTTGGGTGGTCAATCATGTAAACCGCCGCATCAATGACCTCAGCCAAATTATGGGGAGGAATGTCTGTAGCATATCCAGCCGATATACCAGTCGAACCATTGACCAAAAGATTTGGAAAGGCTGCTGGCAAGACTGTCGGCTCTTTCTCCGTATCGTCAAAGTTCCAAGCAAAAGGAACGGTCTTTTTATCGATATCCTGAAGAAGATAGCCTGCAATCTCAGACAAACGCGCCTCGGTATAACGCATAGCCGCAGGTGGATCTCCGTCCATAGAACCGTTATTACCGTGCATTTCAACCAATATCTCACGATTTTTCCAGTCCTGTGACATACGAACCATGGCATCATAGATAGAACTGTCACCGTGTGGGTGGAAATTCCCCATGATGTTACCGACAGACTTGGCCGACTTGCGGTAACTCTTATCAAAGGTATTACCATCCTTATTCATCGAATAAAGAATACGGCGCTGAACCGGCTTCAAGCCATCACGAATATCTGGCAAAGCCCGGTCTTGAATAATGTACTTGGAGTAGCGACCAAAGCGCTCTCCCATGATGTCCTCTAGGGACATGTTTTGAATGTTAGACATAATAATTCTCTTTTTAGTGTTTTATTGTAAAGTAAATCTATATTTTATAAATTTAACTGTTTCTTTGTAGGTAGTGAGAAAAGAAGAGCAATCCTACTAATCCTAGAATGAATAAAAGATTAATTTTAATAACAAATAAGCTAAGTAGGGTATTAATTAGGCCGTGAAAAATGGCGCAAAAAAGGACTGACTTAGTCTTTTTGAAAACAGCTGCTAGAAGAATACTGAGATAAATTGCAAATAGACTGAATAATATAAAAGGCATCCCACTTTGGGAACTTCCAATCACAAACCATAAAGGTACATGCCAAATTGCCCAAATACAACCTGTTATCAAACCGGAAATCCAAAAGGAGAATCTAGTTTCCAAAGTTGGTTGCAAGATGCCTCGCCATCCCAATTCTTCTTCGCCACCATAGATACAGATTGCACTCAAAAAAACAACAAACAAATTTCCTAGTGGAAAAGCCGGATTAAGTTCCTTAGAGGAGAAAGCGATGACACCTGTCTGCACGAAAATTAGTAAAAGAAATAGCAAAATATATTTCTTTGAGTCCCCTAAGATAAAAGAGACTATGCTTTTAATGGATTTTTGAGGCAAACAAGAAATGGCTGCAATGGTTGGACCGAAACCTCCTAGTAAATGGAGAAAAACTCCTAGTGGACTTGTTAGACTTAAGAGGCTCATTTGCGTCAGAAAAGCGAGCAATCCCCAACCAAATCCCCAAGAAATGAGAAAACTAATCAGTAAAAATTTTGTTATCTTATTATTTTGTAAATGTTTCATTTGTTTCGAGTCTCTCCTTAGCATACTCAATCATCTTCTCAGCAGTTACTTTGTCATAGTGGAAGCCGGTTTTAAGAGAGAAGGCCTGCGCTTCTTTATGGAAAAAGTTCATGGTAGCGAAGAGAGACTTGGTGAGGCTTTTCTGGTCAAAAAAGTCAAGCAAGGCTGTAAATTCTTTCTCTTTCTCAGCAGGCAAATACTGAAAGAGGTACTTGTAGTTCTTGCCGATATCGACTTTCCCCCTATCACTTGCAACCTGCCAAACTAAGATTTTTAGGAGTTCTTGTTGACAAATGCCATAGAGATGATCGGTCGCATAAATAACTTGCTTACGACAGATTCCTTTGACCACATAGGCGGAAACCCACCAAAATTCATTGCAGGCTTTTTCGAAATCTATCTGACTAGCTGGATTCGTCCAGTAACGTTGAGGATTTGGAGAATAAGGCGCAAACAAGCCCTTAGGGTCCTCTAACACCGTGAAATCCGCTTCGCTTTCTATCCACTCCTTGATATATTCTTTAGGACATAGAGTCAAATCAATCCTATTGCCATCTTCAAAGAGCATAAGAAATAGACGGCGATGTCCCAACCTAACCTCTTGCTCGATAATACGTTTACCAAACTGATCTGTCCAAGATAAATCTGAGATCAGCTCGTCCAGATTCTCTACAACATAGACTACATCGTAATCTTGAAATTCATCTTTTAGGGCCTTTGGGTTTGTCCGCGAACCAGACATGGCGACAGCCGCAACTTGTAAGGTTTCAGCAGTCTTTAAGATTACATCGAGCATTTCTGTTTCAGTTCTCATGTTTATACCCATTCATTAAAAACTAACTTAAAACACTGTCGCTTCCTCCAGCGTAAACTTGACATTGTCTTCAATCCACTTACGACGTGGTTCGACCTTATCTCCCATGAGGACATTGACACGGCGTTCGGCGCGTGCTAAGTCTTCGATTGTAACACGGATAAGAGTACGCGTTTCTGGATTCATGGTTGTTTCCCAGAGCTGGTCCGCATTCATCTCACCGAGACCTTTATAGCGTTGGAGGGTAGCGCCTTTACCGAGCTGCTTGCGGAGTTCTTCAAGTTCTCCGTCTGTCCATGCGTAGGCCACTTCTTCTTTCTTGCCTTTACCTTTGGACATCTTGTAAAGAGGCGGGAGGGCGATATAAACATGTCCTGCCTCAACTAGCGGACGCATGTAGCGGTAGAAAAATGTCAAGAGTAAAGTCTGAATGTGGGCACCGTCGGTGTCCGCATCGGTCATGATAATGATCTTGTCATAGTTGGCATCTTCAAGGGAGAAGTCTGCTCCGACACCTGCACCGATGGTATAAATCATGGTGTTGATTTCCTCATTTTTGAGGATATCCGCCATCTTGGCCTTGGCTGTATTGATAACCTTACCACGAAGAGGTAGGATAGCCTGAAATTTACGGTCACGACCTTGTTTGGCAGAGCCACCGGCAGAGTCGCCCTCGACGAGATAGAGTTCATTCTTAGCAGGATTCTTAGACTGGGCTGGGGTTAATTTACCAGACAGCAAGCCCTTATCTTTTTTATTTTTCTTCCCATTTCGGCTCTCATCACGCGCCTTACGTGCCGCTTCACGAGCATCACGGGCCTTAATAGCCTTGCGGATGAGGTTAGAAGCCAATTCACCATTTTCCATAAGGAAGAAGGTCAACTTATCCGCTACAATTCCATCCACAACGGGACGAGCTAGTGGACTTCCTAGTTTGTCCTTGGTCTGACCCTCAAACTGCAAATGTTCTTCAGGGACTAGAATAGAGAGGACAGCCGCTAGCCCCTCACGATAGTCTGACCCTTCAAGGTTTTTATCTTTTTCCTTGAGAAGACCTGTCTTACGCGCGTAGTCGTTCATAACCTTAGTAATGGCAGACTTAAGTCCAGTCTCATGCGTTCCACCATCCTTGGTACGAACGTTATTGACAAAGGACAAAATATTATCTGAAAAACCATCATTGTACTGGAGAGCTACTTCCACTTGGAAACCATTGTCTTCACCTTCAAAGTAAAGAACTGGCGTTAAGGTCTCCTTGTCTTCGTTCAGATAAGAAACAAAGTCCTGCACCCCATTTTCATAGTGAAACTCGATCGCTTCATCTGTTCGCTCGTCCGTCAAAGACAAGGTCACATTTTTCAAGAGAAAGGCTGATTCATTAAGACGCTCTGAGATGGTATTGTACTTGAAATCTGTCGTAGAGAAGATCGTCGCATCAGGCATAAAAGTAACCTTGGTACCTGTTTTAGACTTGGGTGCTGTACCGATTTTCTTCAGAGTCGTGACAGGTTTTCCACCATTTTCAAAACGTTGCTTGTAGATTGCACCATCACGAGTGATTTCAACTTCTAGCCAGCTAGAAAGGGCATTAACAACGGAAGACCCCACCCCGTGAAGTCCACCTGATGTCTTGTAGCCTCCTTGACCGAATTTCCCTCCTGCATGAAGAATGGTAAAGATAACCTCAACAGTTGGAATTCCCATCGCGTGCATACCAGTTGGCATTCCACGTCCGTGGTCTTGAACCGTTAAACTTCCATCTTTATTAATGGTCACATCAATACGATCGCCAAACCCAGACAGGGCTTCATCGACCGCATTATCGACGATTTCCCAGACTAGGTGGTGGAGACCAGCACCATCGGTCGATCCGATATACATTCCTGGACGTTTACGGACCGCATCCAACCCTTCTAGCACCTGAATGGCATCATCATTATAATTGTTAATATTGATTTCCTTTTTTGACACAAGGAACCTCCTATTCGTTCATCTTTACTATTCTACAAGTTTTCCAAGGATTTTGCAAAATTTTTCTTTCTCCGCTGTGACAATTTCAGAAGAGATTCTCTGCCTTTCTTCTCCATTTCATGATATAATAGGAGTATGATTACAATAGTTTTATTAATCCTAGCCTATCTGCTGGGTTCGATTCCGTCTGGTCTCTGGATTGGACAAGTTTTCTTTCAAATCAATCTGCGAGAGCATGGTTCTGGTAACACTGGAACGACCAATACCTTCCGCATTTTAGGTAAGAAAGCTGGTATGGCAACCTTTGTCATTGACTTTTTCAAAGGAACCCTAGCAACGCTTCTTCCGATTATGTTTCATCTACAAGACTTTTCGCCTCTCATCTTTGGACTTTTGGCTGTTATTGGCCATACCTTCCCTATCTTTGCAGGATTTAAGGGTGGTAAGGCTGTCGCAACCAGTGCTGGAGTGGTTTTCGGATTTGCGCCTGTCTTCTGCCTCTACCTTGCGGTTGTTTTCTTTGGAACCCTCTATCTTGGTAGTATGATTTCGCTATCTAGTGTCACAGCATCTATCGCGGCTGTCATCGGAGTTCTACTCTTTCCACTTTTTGGTTTTATCCTGAGCAACTATGACCCTCTATTCATCGCTATTATCCTAGCTCTTGCTAGTTTGATTATCATTCGTCATAAGGACAATATCGCTCGTATCAAAAATAAAACTGAAAATCTTGTCCCTTGGGGATTGAACCTAACCCACCAACATCCTAAAAAATAAAACGCCAGTTCATTCTGAACTGACGTTTTTTGTATGCTTATTTTGATTTGATATAGTTGATACCATCTGCTTTTGGTGCAACTGCTTTTCCAAAGAAGGCTGCCAAGACAAGAATTGTCAAAACATAAGGTGCGATTTGAAGATAAACCGCAGGCACTCCTTGTAGGAATGGCAATTGAGATCCGATAACAGCCAAACTTTGTGAAAGTCCAAAGAAGAGACTAGATAGCATGGCTCCGATTGGATTCCATTTCCCAAAAATCATCGCAGCAAGAGCGATAAATCCAGGTCCAACAATAGTTGTCACTGAGAAGTTAACTGAGATGGATTGAGCATAAATCGCTCCGCCAATTCCACCTAGGAAACCGGAAATAATGACTCCAAAATATCTCATCTTGTAGACATTGATTCCCAAGGTATCAGCTGCTTGAGGATGTTCACCGACAGAGCGGAGACGAAGACCAAATCGAGTCTTGAAGAGGATAAACCAAGCAAGGAAAGAGAAGGCAATCGCCAAGTAACCAAGAAGACTAGTTGACTTGAAGAAGATATCACCAATCACTGGGATATTTGCCAAGACTGGGAAGTCAAAGCGTCCAAAAGTTTGACTTAAGTTGTCGGTTTGTCCTTTGTTATAAAGAACTTTCACCAAGAAAACAGCCAAGGCTGGCGCCATCAAGTTCAATACCGTACCGCTGACAACATGGTCTGCACGGAAATGAACCGTCGCTGCTGCGTGGATGATAGAGAAGAGGCCTCCAACCAATCCTGCTACAAGCAAGGATAGCCATGGAGTTGCTGCTCCAAATTGTTCTGCAAATTCAAGGTTAAAGACAACTCCAGAAAAGGCACCCATAACCATAATTCCTTCAAGACCGACGTTTACCACACCACCACGTTCAGAGAAAACACCACCGATACTTGTAAAGATGAGGGGCGCTGAGTAAATCAGCATAGAAGACACCAAGAGGGTGAGCAAGGTTGTAATAGACATCTTTACTTACCTCCTTTAACTTGTTTTTTCGGTTTGACAAAGCGTTCAATAAGGTAATGAACACTGACAAAGAAGATAATAGACGCTGTTACAATGCTGACAAGCTCAGACGGTACCTGCGCCGCATTCATACCAGGAGCTCCAACTTGGAGAACACCAAATAAGAAGGCTGCAAATAGAATACCAATTGGTGAGTTGGCCGCAAGCAGACTAACCGCCATTCCGTTAAATCCGACAGCTAATGACGCCCCCTGAACATAAACGTTCTGGAAGGTTCCCAGACCTTCAACAGCTCCACCAAGACCAGCCAAGGCACCTGAGATAATCATTGAGAGGATAATCGTTCTTTTTGCAGAAATACCAGCATATTCTGAAGCATGTGAATTAAGACCAACAGCACGGATTTCAAAACCAAGAGTTGTTTTCTTGAGCATGAACCAAATAACTGCAACGGCAATGATGGCAAAGAAAATACCAATATTCATCCGCGAATTACCAGTCAACTCAGACAACCAAGGTGTCTGATAGGTTGCATTAGCCCCAACACGAATGGTTGAATCTGTACTTTGCATGAAGTCTTTAGGAAAGGCATGGATAAAGGCATTTCCTACATACAAGACGATATAGTTCATCATGATGGTTACGATAACCTCTGACGTCCCTAGATAAGCTCTAAGAATACCCGGAATCGCTCCGACAATCCCTCCAGCAATCAAGGCAATCACGATAGTTGCTAGAATCATCAAAGGACGTGGCATATCTGGATGTGACAAGGCAAACCAACCACTGAGAATCCAACCTGCCAAAGCCTGACCAGGAAGTCCAACGTTAAAGAAACCAGCACGACTGGCAACGGCAAAACCAAGACCAATCAAGATTAGAGGCCCCATAGCACGGAAGATCTCCCCAATCCCACGTAGACTACCAAAGGCTGTATAAAACAATTCTTCGTAGCCCCAAATAGCATCATAACCGAAGATCCACATGACAATGGCTCCGAGCAAAATTCCTAGGAAGACAGAAATCAAGGGAACCGAAATTTGTTGTAATTTTTTAGACATCACTCTTCTCCTTTCCCAAGTTTCCACCAGCCATCAAGACACCAAGTTCTTGTTTATTGGTTGTTTCTGGTGATACAATACCTTGAATCTTACCATCGTGGATAACGGCAATACTGTCTGAGACGTTTAAAATCTCATCCAATTCAAAGCTGACAACAAGGACAGCCTTGCCATTATCACGCTCTTCAATCAAGCGTTTATGGATATACTCAATGGCACCGACATCCAACCCACGAGTTGGCTGGCTGACGATAAGGAGATCAGGATCACGATCAATTTCACGAGCAATAATTGCTTTTTGTTGATTTCCTCCTGAGAGTGCTGCTGCAGGAACAAATTCACTGGCAGCACGAACATCAAACTCTTCCATTAGCTTTTTAGCATAAGAAGTAATATTTGAATAGCTCAAAATTCCATTTTTACTATGTGGTTCTTTATAGTAGGTTTGAAGGGCAATATTTTCAGAAATCATCATTTCCAAAATCAAACCATCACGGTGACGGTCTTCTGGAACGTGCCCAACACTCAACTCTGTAATCTGACGTGGGTGTAAACCTACAATTGAATCTCCTTTTAGCTCGATGCTACCAGATTCAACCTTACGAAGACCTGTAATGGCTTGAATCAATTCAGACTGACCATTTCCATCAATCCCCGCAATACCGACAATCTCTCCAGCACGAACATCCAAGGACAGATTTTTAACAGCTGGGACACCGCGGTTTTCATTGACCACCAAGTCTTTAATAGACAAGACCACTTCTTTTGGTTGAGAGGCTTGTTTCTCTGTTTTAAAGGAAACAGAACGACCCACCATCATTTCTGCTAAATCAGCATTTGTAGCTCCTGCAATTTCGACGGTTTCAATTGATTTCCCACGACGGATAACTGTAACGCGGTCAGAAACTGCGCGAATCTCGTCCAACTTGTGGGTAATCAAGATAATTGATTTCCCTTCTTTGACAAGATTTTTCATAATAGCCATCAACTCATCAATTTCTGATGGAGTCAAAACGGCCGTTGGTTCGTCAAAGATAAGGATATCAGCCCCCCGATAAAGGGTTTTTAAAATTTCTACACGTTGTTGGGCTCCAACTGAGATATCTGCTACCTTGGCAGAAGGGTCAACAGCTAAGCCATAACGTTCAGAAAGAGCCTTGATTTCTTTGCTAGCTCCAGCGATATCTAGCACACCATTTTTAGTCAATTCACTACCTAAAATGATGTTTTCAGCCACTGTGAAGGCTTCTACCAACATAAAGTGCTGGTGAACCATTCCGATTCCCAAGCTAGCTGCTTTAGAGGGTGAGTCGAGGTTGACAACTTGACCGTTGACCACAATTTCACCACTGGTTGGTTCAAGAAGCCCTGCTAACATGTTCATGAGCGTGGACTTTCCAGCCCCATTTTCTCCTAAAAGTGCATGAATTTCACCTTTTCGTAGGTGCAGGTTGATTTTGTCGTTGGCAACAAATTCACCAAACACCTTGGTAATATCACGCATCTCAATGACATTTTCGTGTGCCATGTGCTCTTCCTTTCAGAGTCTTATTTTATTTCAATAAAACTTGCTAGTTTCTCTAGTAGCAAGCTTTACTGAGACAAAATGACTTTGTCTCAACTCTTAAAAAAGCGGCCCTTGGCCACTTCCTAAGAAATGACTTCCATCCATTATTTTTCAGGAACTTTTACGCTTCCATCAAGGATTTTAGCTTTAGCATCTTCAACAGCTTTTTTACCTTCTTCTGAAAGGTTTGTTACTGCCAAGTCAACCCCTTTATCTTTCAATGAGTAAACGATCACTTGACCGCCAGGGAATTCACCTTTTTCTGCTTTGTTAGCAATATCTTTTACAGTTGTACCAACTTGTTTCAAAGTAGATACAAGAACGAAGTTTGATTCTTTACCATCTTTAGAAGTGTACTTACCTTCTGCTACTTGGTCGCGGTCAACACCGATAACCCAAACTTTTTCACTTTCAGAACGGCTTTCATTGAGTGATTTTGCTTCTGCAAAGACACCAGCACCTGTTCCACCTGCTGCTTGATAAACAACGTCTGCACCAGCTGCGTATTGTGCTGCTGCAATTGTTTTACCTTTAGCAGCATCACCAAATGAACCAGCATAGTCAACTTGTACTTTGATAGATGGGTCTACTGACTCAACACCAGCTTTAAATCCAGCTGCAAAACGTGAGATAACTTCAGACTCAATACCACCTACAAAACCAACTTGTTTTGTTTTAGTTGTTTTTGCCGCTGCAACACCCGCAAGGTAAGCAGCTTCGTTATCAGCAAACGTTACGCTAGCAACATTCTTTTGATCTTTAATCACATCATCAATCAAGACATAGTTCAAATCAGAGTGGTCTTTTGCTGCTTCTTCAACCGCATTGTGAAGGGCAAAACCAACACCGAAGATTAGGTTGTAACTTCCTGCCGCTTGTTGCAAGTTGTTAGCGTAGTCAGCTTCACTTGTTGATTGGAAGTAAGTGAAACCGTTATCTTTTGAAAGATTATGTTCTTTACCCCAGTCTTGCAAACCTTCCCAAGCTGATTGGTTGAATGATTTGTCATCAACACCACCAGTATCAGTGACGATTGCTGCTTTTGTCTTCACATCAGAAGATGAAGCTGCGTTACGAGAAGAGCGGTTACCACATGCAGCAAGTCCAACTGCTGCCACTGCAACTAGACCAAGGCCTAGCCATTGTTTCTTGTTCATTACTGAACCTCCTAAATAAGATGTGCAACGATGTTGCAAGTATGGATTGATTGGTCACAAGGACCGTGCCACTCAAAGAGCGACTCAGACTAGTTTAAGTCTGTAAAAGAATATGGAAGTAATTCCCCGACCGTCATCTCGACCGTCGATTTATCTTTTGCGACTAAGGTCACTTTTAGATCTTGTTCAAAAAATTCGACCATTACTTGGCGACAAGCACCACATGGTGAAATCGGTTTTTCAGTTTGACCATAAACAATCAGCTCTGAAAATTCTCTTTGCCCTTCAGATACAGCCTTAAAAATGGCTGTTCTCTCACCGCAATTGGTCAAAGGATAGCTAGCATTTTCGATATTCACTCCCGTGTAAACACTTCCGTCTTTGGCTACTAAAACTGCTCCGATAGGAAAGTGAGAATAGGGGACGTAGGCATGTTTGCTGGTTTCAATTGCCAGTTCAATCAACTCAGTAGTCGCCATCAGCCAATTCTCCTTTTAAAATGGCTACCCCAGCTGACGTTCCGATACGGGTCGCCCCTGCTTCCACAAATGCAAGAGCATCTGCATAAGAACGAGCTCCACCAGCAGCCTTGACACCCATATCAGGACCAACTGTTTCACGCATTAATTGAACATCTGCTACCGTAGCACCACCAGTTGAAAAGCCAGTAGATGTTTTAACAAAATCAGCTCCAGCTTTTTGAGCTAATTGGCAAGCCACAACTTTTTCTTGGTCTGTCAGAAGGCAAGCTTCAATAATGACTTTCACTAACTTGTCACCACTTGCTTCTACTACTGCTCGAATATCCGACTCAACCAAATCAAGATTACTTGTTTTGAGAGCTCCAACATTGATCACCATATCAATCTCATCTGCACCATTTTGGATAGCTTCTTTTGTTTCAAATGCTTTCACAGCTGAAGTTGTTGCTCCCAAGGGGAAACCTACTACTGTGCAGACCTTGACATCTGTGCCTTCAAGCCCTTTTTTAGCATGTTCAACCCAGGTCGGATTAACGCAAACACTGGCAAAATCATACTCTCTAGCTTCAGACAACAAACAATCAATTTGATTTTCTGTCGCTTCTTGTTTCAAAAGTGTATGATCGATATATTTATTTAATTTCATATTCGGATTCTCCTGCAGTTTATGAGATTATTTCTATGATTTCTCGTAAACTTTGCACACTATCATTTATTCTAACATATTTTTGAAAATCTGTAACTAGCTGAGGAGAAATTTTTCCATTTGTGTATACTTTTGCAACAATTTCTCCCTTTTGAACGGAATCTCCAACTTTCTTTTCAAAAACAATTCCTGTTTCATAGTCCAAGGCATCAAACTTGACTGCACGACCTGCCCCCAGTCTCATAGCATAAAGTCCAAGTTCCATAGCTGGAAGAGCTGAAATGACACCCGTTTCCTGAGCAGGGATGTCCACCACATGGGCTACATTTACAGGACGATAGAGGTCTTCCAAGTCTCCACCTTGGGCTTGGACCATCTCCTCAAACTTAGCCAGTGCTTGACCATTTTCAAGATGTTGGTGAACTTCTTCAACTGTCTTGTTAACATTTGCAAGGCCAAGCATAATTTGAGCCAGTTCGCATATAAAATGGGTAATATCCTGACGTCCTTGACCTTGTAAAATCTCCAGTGCTTCAAGAATTTCTAGACGATTTCCAATCGCTCGTCCCAAGGGCTGACTCATATCGGTAATCACTGCTACCGTTTTTCTACCAACTGCCTTACCTAGTTCCACCATGGTTTGAGCCAGTTCACGCGCCTCATCAACCGTCTTCATGAAGGCACCCTCACCGACAGTTACGTCTAGCAAAATAGCATCCGCTCCTGCCGCGATTTTCTTGCTCATCACCGAACTCGCAATCAAAGGAATCGTGTCGACAGTTGCGGTCACATCACGGAGGGCGTAGAGAAGCTTATCTGCTTTGACAAGCTGGTCTGATTGCCCAATGACAGATACACCAATATCCTGAACCTGACGAATAAAATCTTCTTGACTACGCTCTACTTGATAGCCCTTAACGGACTCCAATTTATCAATTGTTCCGCCAGTATGGCCGAGACCACGACCACTCATTTTTGCCACAGGAACACCAAAGCTTGCAACAAGAGGAGCCAAAATCAAGGTCACCTTATCACCAACACCACCCGTAGAATGCTTGTCAACCTTAACCCCATCAATAGCTGATAAATCAAACTCTTGACCTGTCTGAACCATTTTCATGGTCAAATCAGATATTTCTCGAGTCGTCATTCCTTTGAAATAAACTGCCATAGCAAAGGCAGACATCTGATAATCAGGGACAGTTCCTAACACATAGCCTTCAACTAACCACTCAATTTCACTCGAAGTCAGCTCTTGACCATCTCGTTTCTTTTGGATTAAATCAACTGCTCTCATTCTTTCACACTTCTAAGGATATAGTATCCCTTATCTTTTTTGACGATTTCACAATTGCCAAACACTTCCTCCATCTTTGACTTGGCGCTTGGAGCCCCTTGTTTTTTCTGGATAACAATTGTTAAATCCCCACCAGTTTCCAAGAAATCTTTACTTTTCTCAATGATTTCATGAACTACTTGCTTGCCCGCACGGATAGGAGGATTTGAAATGACATGGTCAAATGTGCCTTCAACTTGTTCATAGATGTTGGACTGGAAAATCGTCGCTTCTACTTTATTTCGTTCAGCATTTTGTCGCGCCAAATCCAAGGCACGATTATTAATATCGACCATGGTAGACTGAACGCCATAAGCCTTAGCTAAAGACAAGCCCAAAGGTCCGTAACCACAGCCTACATCCAGGACAGTTTCTCCTTGGTTGACCTCAAGACACTTGAGCAAGAGTTGACTTCCAAAGTCAACCATTTTCTTGCTAAAAACACCCGCATCTGTCAAAAAGGTCATTTTTTCTCCCAACAAGTCCACTCTCAACTCATGAATGTCGTGAGCAGCGTCAGGATTTTCTGCATAATACATTTTACTCATGAAACTATTTTACCATAATTTGACTTAAATTGTAAATCGTTTACAAATTGATCATAAAACGAAAAAGACTGAAGAAAACTAGTCAAGAAGACCTTTTCTTCAATCTCTTTAAACACTTATAAATAATAAGCCATTTAGAACTAGAAATATCATAATCAGGATAAAACAACAAATTTATCATTTATAATTAGGCTCATTTTTATGACTATTGCTTAACCTTCAGATATTTAATTATCAACAAAATTCCCAACAAGATGTTTAGATAAAAGCCCAACTGATACGTTTTTGTCAGGATTTCCCAACTTGTCCAAAGCCGTACCAAATCTTCTAGCGACATACGGAAGAAATAACCCTCTGTAGCAATCCACAAAATCAAAAATAGATAACTACCAGCAGCAAGCCATTTCGTCCACCGTTTTTTTAGTAGGCAAGCAATCAAGAGCGAACAGATAAAGATAGCTGTTACAATAGCATGTTCCATCAAAAAAGTAAAACCGTAATAGATTTCCACAAAGCGTCTACCATTATCCGCATTCGCCCCTTTTATAAAAGGTAGTGCAAAACTTAAAATAAAACAGAGTTCCAGTATATAACTTTTTAAGATTTTCATAGTACACCTCCTATAAATTGTGAATCCCAAAGCCCCCTTTATTGGCTTATAAGTCAGGAGAAAGTAGCTCCTACCTCATCAATAAATTGGTCAACCCTATCTACTTCTATTATACGATATTGGTTTACTATCATCAAGAAACCGCTTTATTTTTTTAGCTTTTTATGGTATGATAAACAAAATATCTAGGGGAAAACAAATGACCAACGAATTTTTACATTTTGAAAAAATCAGCCGCCAGACTTGGCAATCGTTACATCGAAAGACAACACCTCCTTTGACAGAAGAGGAATTAGAATCCATCAAGAGTTTTAATGACCAGATTAGCTTGCAGGATGTTACCGATGTCTATCTCCCCCTAGCCCATCTCATCCAGATTTACAAGCGTACCAAGGATGATTTGGCCTTTTCAAAAGGGATTTTCCTTCAACGTGAAAGCAAATCCCAGCCTTTTATCATTGGGGTTTCTGGGAGTGTCGCCGTTGGAAAATCCACAACCAGTCGCCTACTTCAAATCCTACTGTCCCGTACACTTACAGATGCTACGGTTGAGTTGGTAACAACCGATGGCTTTCTCTATCCCAACCAGACCTTGATTGAACAAGGGATTTTAAATCGCAAGGGATTTCCTGAAAGCTATGATATGGAAGCTCTTCTCAACTTCCTGGATCACATCAAAAATGGACAAGATGTAGATATTCCTGTCTATTCTCATGAAGTCTACGACATCGTACCTGAGGAAAAGCAGAGCGTCAAAGCTGCTGATTTTGTCATTGTTGAGGGAATAAATGTCTTTCAAAATCCACAAAACGAGCGTCTCTACATTACTGACTTCTTTGACTTTTCCATCTATGTTGATGCTGCAGTCGATGACATTGAGAGTTGGTATCTAGACCGTTTCTTGAAGATGCTGAGCCTAGCCCAAAACGACCCTGATAGCTACTATTATCGTTTTACACAAATGCCGATTGGGGAAGTGGAATCCTTTGCCCATCAGGTCTGGACCAGTATCAATCTCATAAATCTACAAAATTATATTGAACCGACAAGAAATCGAGCGGAAGTGATTCTTCATAAAACAAAGAACCATGAAATCGATGAAATTTACTTAAAAAAATAATTTTCCCTTGTCAAAACGTAAGTTTTCAGATATAATGGTATAGTTAGTAAATATGGAGGTAAGAACATTGGCAAACATTAAATCAGCTATCAAACGCGCTGAATTGAACGTTAAACAAAACGAAAAGAACTCAGCTCAAAAATCAGCTATGCGTACTGCTATCAAAGCTTTCGAAGCAAACCCATCTGAAGAACTTTTCCGTGCTGCTAGCTCAGCTATCGATAAAGCAGAAACTAAAGGTTTGATTCACAAAAACAAAGCAAGCCGTGATAAAGCTCGTCTTTCAGCTAAACTTGCTAAATAAGAAACAGTCCATAGAGGCTGTTTTTTTGTCCTCAAATAGGAAAAGGTAGAAAATGAAAATCGCAATTATCGGATATTCTGGTGCTGGTAAGTCAACTCTAGCCGAAAAGTTGTCTCACTGCTACTCCATCCCAAAACTTCACATGGACACACTCCAATTTCAACCTGATTGGCAAGACAGTGATCGCGAATGGATGTTGACCGAGATGAAAAATTTTCTCACCAAGCATAAAGCTTGGGTTATTGATGGCAATTATTCTTGGTGCTATTACGAAGAAAGAATGCTGGAAGCAGATCAAATCATCTTTCTCAATTTTTCTCGCTGGAATTGTCTGCTACGAGCCTTTAAACGTTATCTTAAATACCGGGGAAAAGTAAGAGAAAGTATGGCAGCTGGTTGTCAAGAACAATTTAATTGGGAGTTTATCAGATGGATTCTCTGGGATGGGCGGACAAATAATGCTAAGGAAAGATACCAAAAATTAAGTGATACCTACCCTGAAAAGATGCATATTCTCCATTCTCAAGCAGAAATTGATTATTTCTTGCAATCTCTTAAAAAATAGACAATAGAGTAACATTCATTAAGGTCAGTATGTAGTGAATGACTAAAAAAGGAAGATTTTCATTCAGAAAATCTTCCTTTTGTGTTCCCTTTTATTCAGCAATTAAGGTTTCTAGGCCAACCTTCATCATATCGGTGAAGGTATTTTGACGTTCTTCCGCAGTCGTGTCTTCATCTGGATTGACCAAACTATCCGAAATAGTCATGATAGCAAGCGCGTCAACATGGTGTTGGGCTGCCAGATAGTAAAGGGCTGCTGCTTCCATTTCCACAGCCTTGACTCCCCATTTACCAAGTTCGATGTTCTTTTCAAAGTAGTTTGAATAAAAGACATCAGAAGACAAAACGTTCCCAACGTGGGTAGTCATACCGAGTTCTTTGGCGATATGGTAGGCCTTGTCCAGCAAATCAAAGCTAGCGATTTGTGGGAAATCGTACTGTGGCCAGTCATTGCGGATGATGTTAGAGTTGGTTGCAGCTGCCTGCGCCAAAACTAATTCACGGACGTGAACATCTTCATTCAAAGAACCTGCAGTTCCCACACGAATCAATTTCTTCACACCGTAGTCCACAATCAACTCACGCGCATAAATCGAAATGGATGGCATCCCCATCCCAGTTCCCATGACAGATACACGGTGGCCCTTGTAAGCACCAGTGTAACCAAACATGTTACGCACTTCGTTAAAACAAACAGCATCTTCAAGGAAATTTTCCGCAATAAACTTAGCACGAAGAGGATCCCCAGGAAGAAGAATTTTATCAGCAATTTCACCCTGCTGAGCAGCAATATGGATAGACATAATTAAGATATAAAGGGCGACGGAGAACAAAGGAAAAATAGGAAACTGACGACACATCGCAGATGCTAGAAAGTTTATCTTTTTTACACAGTTCTCCGCCCGTATTCAGTTCAATGAATACAGTTAACCCATCCTTTCTTTATTCTAAAATTTATAATCAGAAAGATACCAAACCCGTCAAAAAGCAAAGGGAAAATAGGAGTTGGGTGCAGTGAGCGATGCTCGCTAGACCAACTATCTTTTTCCCACTGCTTTTAGGGTGGGTTCAATTCCTTTCTTTCTTAATTTTGATGATATTGAGAAGATTAGTCTGGCTTCAATTCAAACCCGAACTTCTCTTCTCTTCTGAGTTTTTAGAAAAGTTTTCCGCTCGTGTTCTAATCAAAACACACGCTCTACCTTTCTTTTTTTATTTTTATATTTCATAGCTAGGAAAAATCGGATTCAACCATGACTCCGATAAGCCTACTTCATTTTTATTTAAAACAGTTATAAATAAATTGAGAGTTTTTTTAATATTTTAAATCAAATCATTGACTAGAAGAAATGGGCATTTCCTACCTAATTACTTTATTATTTGACTTCTGACACAGTATGTTAGCCCAAGAAAAACGGTCTAATATTTTTGCAAATTCATAGGCTAAAACAGCTGTTACTAAGAGATACAGAAGAGAATCCAAACCTAGCCCAGTGAAACCTATTACTAATCCAGTTGCAGACCAGGGGGCCCTCAAGGTCACAGACAAAAAGCAAACCGATCCCAAAAGTAAAATGCTAGGCTGACTATCCCCACCTAGAATCATTCCAAAGAGAGCAGCTCCAGCCATCCCCAAGGCAAAAGATGGCGTAAGTGTACCACCATAGGCCCCTGCCCACAGAGTAATAAGAACGACCAGTGCTTTTAGGATAAACAAGAGGAATACTGTTTTGCCATTGCTACCATTCAATACTTCCTGAGCCATCATACGTCCATTTCCAAGTAGATGTGGAAAATAACTTGCCAACCCAGCAAGAAAAAGAAAAGCTGTAGGCAATGTGAGAAGTACTCGTTTATCTTTTATCCTGTTTGAAGACACTTCTTTACTCAAGCGACCAAAAAGCCAAGCTAGTGGGGTTAAGAAAAAAAGTAATAAGGGAATAATCCACATTTCCTTTAATGACCATGCGATGGCTGGAATCTGGTAGAGAGCCTGATCTGAAATAACCAAGCCTGCTGTATAGGTTGAGACATAGGTAGTCAAACCGACTAAGACAACTCGTTTAATAGATAGAGCAATTCCTAGAGTTTCAAAAACAAAGAAGACACTTGTTAATGGAACCTGGTAGACAGCTGCTAAACCAGCACCAGCACCACAAGCAAGGAGAAAGATTTGATCCTTCTTAGAGAGAGAACATATTTTTCCAATTGGTCCTGCAAATAGAGTTCCAATCTCTCGTGGTGCAGCTTCTTTACCAATAGGTGCTCCCCCTCCAACTGCAATAATTTGCCAAATTGAATGAAATAGCTGTTTTAAAAAATGAAGTTTGTATTGTGAAGTCTCATCCTTCATCTGCGCTTTAATGGAAAAAATCTGTGATTTTTTTTGCAAGTAATACCAGACCAAGGATGAGCTGACACCCACGATTATTAAACTTAATCCTATCCGCGACGAGGAAACTCCATCTGTCAAGAATACAGTTTGATGCTCTGATTGACCAAAAGCTATCCCCTCTATCATCTTTAAAAGATAATGTAGAAAAATACCAGATAAAGCTGAAACTATTCCTTGCAAAATGACTGCTAGGAATAATTTAAGATTATAAGGGATTTTCTGAAAAATACTCCTCAATTCTTTTAACATAGTAATAATTCAGCAAAAACGGCTTTAAGTAAGCCTTTAAAATCACCTTTAACACACTCAGTCACTTCTATAACCTCTTCGTAGTTAATCTCTTCTTTGAAACCAGTAGTATAGTTAGTAATACATAAAATTCCTAGAAGTTTCAAAGCTGAGTAGGCTACAACAATAACTTCAGGAGCAGTTGACATTCCGACCACATCTGTTCCAAGCATCTTATAGGTACGAATTGCTACTCGTGTTCAAATTAGAACACGTGCTCTACCTTTCTGTTTATACTCTTCGAAAATCTCTTCAAACCACGTCAACGTCGCCTTGCCGTATATATGTTACTGACTTCNNTTCCTAGTTTGCTCTTTGATTTTCATTGAGTATTAATTTTGTTCTTTCACAGAGAGCTACCTGAGTTCTATTCAAGCTCAGGTAGTTCTTATCTTATAAACTAAATCATCCCATTATTAAATAGTAGGATTTTTTACAAGACATCGTCATCAGAAATCTTAGAATTTAATGTTGTTCCCCAATGGGTAATTTTACGGTGGGGTTGAGCTAAAATTGGTCTGTTTTCATAGATTGTTTGCCATCTATTCCATAGTAGACCTGTCTTTTTCTCAATCTTAATTCGCAGATTTCTCATATTTTCTTTGATTGGGAGGTTGAGGACAAAACCTGCAGTCTGGTTGCGACCGTTTCCTTCCCAAGAACGACTACGAACAACTTGGTGTCCATCTTTATCTACTGTAACTTCTTCCCAAGTTATAGAGTAGCGGGCAATATAAGCTCCACTATGTTGAATTGTCAATGTTTTGTCTTTCACAGGCGTCTGACTGATTGGTTGAACTGGCTTAGAAACTTGTGTCGCCGTCTCACCATTCGTAGCGATAAAGCGGAAAACTTCTACTTCTGCAAGACTGAGGGCTTGATTGTTCTTACGTAGTTGCACACGAACACGGCGTCCCAATTTCCCATTTAATTGAACATCCAAGCTCGTTCCGTCAAGTTTAGAAACATACTGTCTAGCAACTTCTTTCCCTTTTTCATCATACAAAATCACATCAAAGTCTGACAGACGTTTAGAAAGTTCTCCATCCCCACGGTTATGAAGGCGAACAAGTCCTACCTGTTCTGTACGACCTAAATCAACTTCCCACCAAGGCTGGTTTTCAAATTTTGTATGGGTAATTGATTGCTGGCTATAACTACTATTGGTATTGCCATCCAAGGCACGACTAGCATCTCCTCCAAAATCAGTAGAACTTTGCTTAGCTTGTTTTTTCCAAGCGATATTCTCAGCACGATACACTTGGACTTCTGCAAGACTGAGAGCATTATAGCCTTCTAGCTCAATTCGAACATAGCGCGCTTTTTTATGGTTAATCGCAATTTGTGCTGACACATCTTTAAGAGATGTTATGCGTTTTCTCTCAATTTCTTTACCAAAACTATCTAAAAGAATGACATCAAAGTTTGCCAATCTATCCTGGGCAGTGTCTGTGCGGTTGTAAATATTGATTTGGCGAATGGTTTCTTCTTTAGCCAAATCTACTTGCCACCAAGGTTTAGATTGGAAATTGGTATGAGTGACAGAATTGTGACCATAGTTACCATCAACTTTGCCATCCACAGCTCTTCTAGCATCTCCTCCGAAAGCTGTCGAACTTTGAGTAACCTGTTTTCCTAAGGCAATATTTTCCATTGGTTCAGCGCTTGGTTGACTAGAAGATTGAGGCAGAGTCTGTTTCTTAAAGAATCGCACTTTATCCAATTTCGGATCACGATAACCATGTTTATCCAAGGTAGCTCGTTTACCAATATTAAAGTTAGGAATATCATTCATTCGACTTTCAAAATAGCCACGAGAACGGTGTTTAAAGCGTGAATTACCTGTAAATGTAACAATATCACGATCATTATGAATCAAGGGAGTCACAACATTATCATTATCAACCACATAATGCTTAATTTTTCCACTAACAGCTAATTTACGGCTTTCCAAACCAACATCCCAGAAACCATTCTTAGCATTCCAAACAGTTCTGGAAGTAATCACTTTAGGAGCACTGAAAGTCGTCACTTTCCGTAATACATGGTTATAAAAATCAGGATATTTTTGGTAAGCTTCAACCGCTGCAATCTGAGCTAGGTAGCCTCCAAGAGAATGACCTGTCATATACAACTTGGTAATACTTGTATCCTTGGCTAATTCCCCAACAATCTTACGGATATCATCCGCTTGAGCTGGTTTATTTCCGCCTAATAAAACCAAATCTGCACTTAAGTCCTTGGCGTCATTAACTCGCGTTCCACGAATAGCCAACATGTGCACCGTTCCATCTTTGAGATAAGGAAGGTCGCTCTTGGTCTCAAATAAGAAAGCATCCAAGCCACTATCTGTATGGTAGGCTTTTTTCATCTTCCAGAAAGGAGCCAATTCATTGTGCATGAGTTTGTATTCTTGACGGTCAAGATAGAGACTAGGGAAAGGATTCTTATGATCTAAAATTTTCTCAATATAATCATCGTCTCGATAGGCTAACTCCATAAAGAGAAGAGAATCACGGTCTGTGACATACCATTCTTTCTTATTGTCATCTTCTCCATCTGCCAAACCATCCCCATCACTGTCTGCTAGCAAGGGATGACTGTTATATCCTAGATAATCCTTACCATCTTTGTTGTTCATCTTTGTTTTTGAGGCCATCTTGGTCATCATCCCCTTCCAAATCAAGAACTTTTTCACCATAGAGAGATTCATCAATCAAATCATTTTCTAAATGCAATTCCCCTTTGGAAATCTTCACCAAATCTTCTGCGGTTAGAGAACGAGTATTTGTTGGTTTTTCTGTCACAACTTCTTCTTTAGTTTCTTCTACAGGAGCATGAACAGGTGAGTCTTGAACCGGCTCGGTTATCTCTACTTTTGACTCTTCCCTTTTGTTTTCAAGAACTTCACTTGCTTCCGGAAGCGGTTGAGGAGCTAGTCTTGGCTCCTCTCTAAGAGGAGTTTCTCGTTTTGGAGCAACATTTTCCGGCTCTCTCAATTCCTCCTTAGAATCTGGCACTCTTGTTGCCACTTCAGATGTTACATCTTGTTTTACTTCATTGGCTGAAATTCCAGCTGGAGCTAGAAATGCGAAGCCGACTGCAACAGATACAACTCCGATACTTAATTTTTTTATGCCAAAGCGCATAATTCGTTGACCAATTTTCATTATTTCTTATCTTTCTTTTCGTTTATTTATAAGCAGACTCAAACTAAATCTCCTTGTCTCCTATATAAGACAAGGTTGAGAAATTCAGAAAGTAATACTCTTCGAAAATCTCTTCAAACCACGTCAGCGTCGCCTTACCGTAGATATGGTCACTGACTTCGTCAGTCTTATCTACAACCTCAAA